>NZ_JAVYSZ010000003.1:0-98746 GCF_038728925.1 Acidiplasma sp. | reverse complement strand
TAATGGATTAGTACAATCTTCTATATATAATTGACTGAATGGTCAATTAAATAATTATAAAAATTTATTATATTATTATTTATTTATATAAAATTCACTGGTTTTATTTCACGGCGATTAAATACCATGGGTTGTTTTTAAAAATATTAATAAATGATTTATTTATTATGATGCAAATGAGCGTTTCATTGAGGGAATTAAATGAATTAAAGAGAGTGGCCATCGATTTCGTTTTTAATATCGACATAATAAGAGACAATACATATATACATAATTCTGAGTATGGTGCTGGTGGCCTTGAGTATGAGGACCTTGAATACAGCGATCCATCAATAACATTTACAACCACTGATTATACTGTTTATTCCCCTGATAATGAAATAATTACAGGTGGTTTTCTTTTTATAAATTTTATTACTCCCATGGAATATTCCATGGATGATAAAAATTACTTTGAAGAACGTTTTAATGATCTAATTTCCTACTGCAAATCAAAAAATTTGAATTTAAATTTTGTGGATTTTTTCCCATTATCTCCAGAAAATAGGGACACATTTAATGCAATGTTTAAAAGAACTGAACTTAACGGGATTGTGACAATGGACTTTTTAATGAATAATATATTTGAGAGGTATATTAAAAAAATAATAGAATTATTGAAACCGGATAAAATTATAGCTGATGACCAGGATATTAAAAATTTTTTACAAAAAAAGAATGTGGATTTTATAGATTATAATGAAATAATGAAATAAAAGTTAATTTTTTAGTGGTGCTGACCTTATTATTTTGGTTTTTATTTTGTATGGTTTAAGCACGTAAAGTAGAAAGATAAACATAAGAAGCAGTGAAAGCATGCTTATTAAAACCTCATCCAGAGTATTGCCGTACAATACGTTAAGGTAAAATGAGCTTAAAAATGGACTTGCACCTATAACGAAACCAAAGAGGGTTCCGGCAGCACAGGCAGGGCAAACCCCAACTGTTCCCAGTATTGACGCAACAGACTTTTTTCTTGACCTTATTCCTTTAAATGATATCCCCATTATTGCCGCACCGGTAAGGCTAACAGCAACTAGTGACAGCAGCTGAAGAGGATACATGTATAATCCTATTATTCTTGAATAATAAATCATAAAATTTGGAACAAACATCGGAAGGCCATATGTAAAAGAAACATAATGCGGATAATGAAATCCGGATGGAGCTATGTGTATCATTCCACCTATTATTGCTATTATTATACCATAAATTAAAGAAATAAGCCAGTAATGGTTAATTTTTGGAATTACATAGTTTTCACGAATAATCTTATAAATTCCTAAGGATATTAGAATGGCGCCAATTATAATTAAAACTGTTGTAAAAACTGTAAACACAATGGCGGTTTTTGCTGATGCTGAGTAATTGATGGGAACTGGATAATACATATATGAATATTTGGAGTACAATAAAATTGAATCCATAATTAGAATAAAACCCAATAAAATCATAACCAGCGTTTTAATCTTCACGTGTATGAATTTTATTTTTTTATTTAAACCTTAATGTAGATTATATCAACCAATTTGCATGTAATCTTTAAGAGAACTTACAAACCAGATTTTAAATATATTATAACGCCTATTAGTCATTTAGACATTTTATCACATTCTTAATTTCTACCCATAAATTTGAAACAGTTATAGTGACCACAAAGTACACATTTTGCCTTACCACGTAGAGAGCTGTTCACCATCATCAGACATATGATAATGAGATGTCTTGTGGCATGCCGGGCACCTGACAGCAAATCGATGCTTTCCCTCACGGATTATTATTCCAAGATCTGGATCAGGAAAGCTGACCCATGGATCATAATTTATATTGAATTCATGTCCGCACTTTGGGCATTTTAAATGATATTTCTGAATCATATATTACACCAATAAACATATTTTAAAAATATATATTTCTGGTGATATGGAAATAAACAATTCCTCAAATAGATTCAAATAGAAATTAACTGTATAAGCATGTATCTATGAGTTTCTGATTTTTTATCCCTTAATAATTGCTATTAACTTATACTAAATTCTTAAAATTCCGATATAAATGCATTGTCTTGGCTATTGATAAACACAAAGGGATAAAAATTAATCTGAAAAACTTCTAACATCAAGCATGCAAAGATTATGCAAAATTTTAACGTTTACATATTTTAAGATAAATTAAACATGTCATGAACCCTCAGATTTTTCTCAAATCCTGATTATTAATATACTAAGATTAATATAATTTTAATATAATTATTTAATAATTTAAAGTTTTTTGGTTTTGCCCATATTTCTTTATTCTGTATGGGCCCGACCGGATTTGAACCGGTGACCACCGCCTTGTAAGGGCGGTATCATAACCACTAGACTACGAGCCCTGCATACCTTAATCAGTTTTCCATATAAAATTTTAACGTTGTATTGATAAATATATCATATTATTTTATAAAATAATTTATAACATAAAGATATAAATACTGGTGGCAGGTAAAATAAAGTTAAGAGGAATAATTATGCTGGATGGCAATGTTCTCCCAGATGCAAGAATATACATACACATTAAGGGCTATTCAAGGGCCCATGTTACACATGTTGATATTGAATCAACAGAATTAAAAAAAATAATATTACCGCATCATAGTGACTATCCTGAAATTTCATGGGACTCAGAAAGTGTGGACATACCGGTTAAGGGCCATTTAATAACAATAATAGATAAAACCCTTGGTAATTTAATAAAGCTTAATGGAAATATATATGTTGGCGGAAAGGGCAAGGGAATATTTTTAGGATTTCATAAGGAACAGATAAAAAAACTGGAGGAATATGGTGCATCAATAGGAATTAAATCAAAAAAATTAAAAAAATTAGAATAAACCTTTTTTATACTTCTGGTCAACCTCAAATGCATCTATTTCCCATGTTGGTTTAAAAGATTTTGCTGTTTCCATTAAATGATCCAGTGAATCAACTGTCCATCTGCAAACTGCCTCGTTTTTCTTTTCAGCAAGGTACAATTCATTTAGTTTTAAACCTGCGGGGAGTTTTTTATCTTTTGCCATTTCCATAACTTTTGAGGCAAAACCCATTACATCATCCTTCTGCTCATCCTTCCATTTATGTATAACTACTACTTCTACCATAATTAAATATGTCACAGGCATATATAAAGTTTAATTAAAATTTTTTTAAATATATTTACCATAAGATAAACTAATTATATGATAATTAATTTGCATTTCATGGCCAGGGTGCTTAGCATTAAAGAACTTGAAAATGAATATAAAAATAATGACCTTGATGGAATCTATCTAATAAAAATAAACAATATGACATATACAGGACTTATAAGAAACATATCAAACGGAACAATATTTATGGATCTCCCATTAAAATTTTCAAGAAATGATAATCCCATGTATACCCCCACTGTTATAGAGCCTGAAGAATTTAGGGAGTGCAAGGAGGTGCCGCTGGAGGGGCATATAAGGGCAGTTACAAAAAAGGATGGGATAATTGAGGGTGATATAATGGAGGTTTATAATAATAGAATCATTATAAAGGCAGATGAAATTAAAACTGTTTATTATCAGGATTTATACGATGTTGAGTGATTATTTTTTTCATAATCTCCAGATTTTTTTAATTTTTTTTCATATTCTATTGCGGCCTCATATGTTTTGCTGGCGTTTTTCCAGTCCTTTTTAAAGATTTTTTTTACATCAGAAACCATAAAAAATTTTCTTGCCAGAATTCCAACCTCCCTGTTATGATTTAGGCTGGCCTTCGTAAAATTTTCCGAACCTATAAAAAATTCATTTCTGCCTATTATTAACTTGGCATGCATGTATAATTTTGATACAGGCATGTACCTGACCCTCACACCAGATTTTGAGAGCTTTTGAAGATTTTTAAGGTCTGTACTTGACACAGATGATGGTACTATAATGCTCAATTTTTTACCCTTCTCCCTGAACTCATTGAGAATTGCATCATCATCTCCTACCTCCTCACTTTCTATTAATATATGCCTCTCCCTTTTTAAGAAATTCAATATGGATTCCTGGGACCCGGGTGATATTATTAAATTCCTGCTTTTTATTCCTGCATCTGTGTTTTTCCAATCAGCCAGAAATAATTTTTTAAGGTCCCTGCTAATTTTTTTATTCTTTATTATGAGACCGTACTCACGGTTTTTTGTGAATGCTGCCTCGGTTAAATTTAACGTCCCTATGTTGCATTTACCCCTTGTCACCATGTACTTTGCATGATCGAAAACATTGGGCCTTTCAAACCTTGGCGGTGCTATTTTAACCTTTGCCCCGGTATCCTTCAGTATCTTTATTTCATCGTGTGTTCCATCATCACCATTTATTCCATATGGACGGCCATCAACAATTATTCTTACATCAACACTCCGGGAGACTGCATTTTTTATCTCGTTTATTATGATTTGATCATCAACAAGATAATAATTAATGTAAAGATATTTGGAACTTTTTTTAATGAAATCAAGTATTTTACTGTATTTATCCTCAGGCTCCACATATAATTTGTAGGACATGATAGGACAACAAAAAATTGTTATATTAATTTTTCTAATTTTTTATTTTATTTTTTATATTATTATATATATTTATCGTCCATGGAATAACCTCTGTAAAAAATGACGGGCCATGATGTGCAAAAAAATCCAGCCTTCCTGGGGTTATAAACACATTTCCATTTTTTACTGCACTGATATTATTCCATTTTCTTTTTAAAATAAGCCTTTCCATATCACTGTAATCAAATTCACGGTACATTTTATGCTCGTATATTATGACATCGGGATCAGCCCTGGCAACAAAATCAAAATCTGGAGTTATCCATTCCCTATCAAAATTGGCATAAATTGTGTCAAATCCCATAACATACAATGCATCGGTTATATAACTCATGGAACCGAAGGTCACCGGTCCACCAAGGTCCATTTCAAAATATGTTTTAAAAAATATATCAGTATTAATGTTTTTATACTGTTTTATAAGTTTTAATTCCAGATTCCTTGCCTCGACCTTTTTATTTACAACTATGCCAACCTTCGATATTAAATCCAGCAAGCCGGGAAGCGATGATGGAAGCTCAAATATATAAACAGGCATATCATCCTTAAGATTATTATAAAGAATCTCCTGATATCCGCCAATGGTAAGTATTATATCTGGGTTAAGCTCTTTTAAAATATCCTTTCGGGTTGTTGAGTAACTTGCCAGCTTTCTTTTATATCTTGCACCCTCTGGTCTTGAGCAGAAGGCTGAGTCAGCAACAATTTTATCGCCAAGCCCAAGGTTAAAGAGTATCTCTGTTACTGCCGGACTGAATGATACTATTCTTTCGAGCTTGTCTGGAACTGAAACTTCATTGCCGTTGAACATTTTTAAAATTCTCATGCAATTAATAACATGCTTATCCATTTATAAAATTTTGGAAATTGCATATAATTTTAAAATTTTTTATTAAACAAAATATGCCATTAAATAACATGATAAAAACGTTAACTTTTTTGGTCTTATCGATATCCCAATCTTAAAAATGGGGCTGACCGGATTTGAACCGGTGACCTCCCGGTTATCAGCCGGGTGCTCCAACCAAGCTAAGCTACAACCCCGATACACCCTAATCAGTCGAAATTTAATAAATATTTCTATGGTTTTGCCTCCAATTCTCTTAATGATTCAATATCACGGCATACCTCACATAGCTCTCCTGTGGTTGGTGATCCGCATTTTATGCATTTATTTAACTTCACTTCTGAAGTTTTAAAATAGTCTCTTAAAGGCTCCCGGGTTTCATCAAAAAATTTAATAATTGCATATTTGCTTCCGGGCGTTTCATTCTCAAGATCGTCTATTAATTTCCTGAAAATGTTTCTCTGGGCCATGGCATAGTATGGGCACCAGCTTGAGTCAAAGTCTATGCCTGCGAGAACCGCATAGAGCACGACCTCCTTCTCAGGTATTTTCCTCAGTGGCAGGATTCTTGGAACAAGGCCATCGCGCACATACTCATGCGGTGCCATTCTAATATATCTCTGAACATCACCCTTGACAACATTCATTATTATTGACTGTGCATAGTCATCCTGATTTATACCTAGTGCTACATAATCCGAATTATTATACATTGATATTTTATTCATTAAATTTCTTCTCATTGGGCCGCAGTGTGAGCACGATATTGTTTTTGGATCAATTTTCATTATCTCGTCCATTGTGTATCCAAAATTCTCCTTAAAGGATATTATTTCATGCTCTATGCCAAGTTCTTCTGAAAGCTTTTTTGCCTTTTCAAGGCCTGTGCTTCTGTATCCATTTATTCCCTCATCAACAGTAAACGCCTTTATATTCACATCCCTTCTATTTTTGTAAATCTTATTTAAAAGATATAATGTAACTGATGAATCCTTTCCGCCTGAAATACCGACGGAAATTGATATGTTCTTGTTTTTCCTTGCAGTCTGAGATCTAAGCTCCCTTTTAACACGCCTTTCAACAAAATCCATAAAATGTTTTTTGCATAAAAATGATCCGTTATATTTGACCTCGTAAACAGCCTTATTCCCGCAAATTGAGCACTGCATTTTATAATAATTATGATCTGTCTTAAAAATATATTTATTAAAAATTAATGTTATATATTTATATCCTTTTTTTATATCTTTTCATGGAATCAGTTGTTACAGCCGCAGGAAAGGGCACAAGGGCAAACCTGCCAAAAAATATGAGAAAGGAAATGCTTCCTGTTTATTCTGTAAGGGATAATAAAATAGTGCTAAGGCCGGTTATAGATGTAATAATAAATAAACTCTCAAATGCAGGCATAGATAAATTCTTTGTTATAATAGACAAAAATGATAATGGGACAAGGGATTATTTATTATCACTGGATTATAAAATAGAGTTAATTTATCAGGACAAACCAAAAGGGTACGGATACGCTGTATCACTTGCATCAGATTATGTTAATTCAAATTTTATTCTTAATGCAGGGGATGGCTTCATACTAAAAGATGATTATATTATTAAAATGATTAATTATTTTAAAATAAGAAAGAAAAGTGTAATCTCATTAATGAGGGTAAAGGACCCATCAAGATATGGTATAGCAAGTATTGCCGGAAAAAAGGTATTGAGTGTTGTTGAAAAGCCTGAAAAACCCGAAACAAATTATGCCCTTCCGGCTTTTTACATTTTTGAAAGGGGTATTTTTAATTACATGAAATATGATGAATTAACACCCGCAATCAATGATTTTATAAAAGCCGGCAACGATGTTTACTATTATTTGATAAGAAATTCTGACTGGGTGAGCATCGGTAGAAGCGAGAATTATTATAAAATACTAAAGAAAACGTATAATTATTCTGAAAATATTTTAAAAAAATAATTTTTTATTTATTCCATTTTGTTTTGGGCATTATTGAATCCTTTAATTTGATAAGCCTTTTTTTATTATTTTCGAGATCAGATAATATTACAGGAATTTCATCATCCAGTGACCTCTGCCTTCTATAGCCGATCTTCTTAAGATTTTCATTAGCCGGATTGTAATAATGGTCCTGACTCTCAATCCGCGGGTCATCAACATGTGAGATTTCTATATCGGTACCTGTTAATGATTTATAATTTTTGGCAACTGCGCCGGCGATGTAATTAAGGGAATAATACTCATCAAACTGGTTATAAACGCGGTACTCATTATGAGGTGGGTTATTCAATATTAGGTTAAGGCATGTGATACTATCCTCCAGGGATAAAAACGCCCTTTTCTGATTTCCCTGACCATAAACTGTTAATGGAATCCCAAGAATTGCCTGGGATGCAAATCTGTTCAATACAGTGCCATAAATTTCGTCTATATCGAACCTTGTATTTAGATTATACTTATTAATTTCACCGGTTCTGGTACCATAAACAACTCCCTGCATAACATCGCTTATATTTAATCCCCAGATTTTGTTAGCAAGCATTAGATTGTATGAATCGTGCACCTTTGACATGTGATACCACGACTGCCCCATCCTTGGGAATGGTAAATAATCAGACCTGCCATGGTATTCAATATTAAAAAACCCCTCCGGTATATCTATATTTGGCGTTCCATACTCACCCATGGAACCAAGCTTAACTATGTGTATATCCTTTTTTATATCCTTAACAGCATATATTATATTCATTGTACTCTTTATATTTTTTATCAATGTCTCATTTGCTGTATCCAGGGAAATCATTGAATACGGTGCGGATCTCTGCTCTCCAAGATGGACAATGGCATCGGGCATGGTATTTTTAATAAGATCATAAATAAATTTTGGATTGCTCACATCACCATAATAAAATTTTATTTTATTCCCTGTTTTTTTTATTCTTTCATTCATTGAATCGATTTTTATGGCAGAATCGGCATTAACCTTTCTTGACCTTTTCCGGGTATAGAAATTATCAGCACCATAAACCTCATGCCCCTGATCAATGAGCCTTAATGCAAGCGGGAAACCAATGTAGCCATCTATGCCCAGTATTAAAACCTTCATTGTTGATTATGTTTCATATCCTTATAATATTTTTTAAATAAGATATATTTAATATTTGGTATGAAATAACGGTATATGTCCATCGCCATAGATTTTCTTAAAGTCTTCATGCCATTGCTTGTTGTCATTGACCCCTTTGGAAATCTTGTAATTTTTGTTTCATTAACGTCATCATTTAACCGTGAGACAAGAAAATCAATATCAAAGGATGCAATTGTTTATGGTGGGCTGATAATATTAATATTTGCCATATTTGGTGATCTTATAATAGAATTCTTTGGCATCTCCATTGAGGCCCTTGAAATAGCCGGCGGATTAATCCTTCTTTTGATGGGAATTGAAATGGTGCGTGAGGGTGCAAAACCGGAATCATCAACAGGCGATGAAAAGAATATGGGCATTGTCCCCCTGGCAACACCATTACTTGCAGGGCCTGGAACCATTTCACTGGTAATTATACTTATGAAAGGCCCTTTTATCACAAAAGTATTAACAATTATATCTGTATTTCTGGTTCTTGCGCTTGTATATGTCTTTTTTGTTTATTCATCCAAAATTTTAAGCATACTTGGAGATAAGGTTATGACAGCAATCACAAGGATTTTTGGTCTGCTTTTATCAGGCTTTGCAATACAGTATTTCCTTGATGCCCTTATAGCATTAAATATAATAAAATAGATTAATATCCGGCATTCCCCTGTATAATTTCATGGGGCCTGTATTTGCTTTCTATTATTTTTACATCATCATCTGTTAATTTTATATCCAGTGCATTTATATCTGATTCGAGGTATTCTATTTTATTTGCACCTATAACAGGTATAAATCCCTTTTTTACTGTATATGCCAGGGCTATTTGTGCTGGTGTTGCCCCCCTTTCAGATGCTATTTCCATAACGCTATCAAGAACATTATAATCGCATTCCCTGAAATATCTCTGCTTCATTACCGGATATGTTTTTGTTCTAACTGTCTCAATGTTTTTGTTTTTTTGGTATTTTCCTGATAAAAATCCGGCTGCAATTGGGCTAAATGGAGAGTATGTAATATTTTTCTTCCTGCAGAATGGTATTACATCACGCTCATCCTCCCTGTAAACAGCATTGTAATGGTTCTGCACTATCTGAACACCAAAATTCTCTTTTAGGCCTGCAACGGTATTGAATTCTGCGAGCTGGTACCCAAGGGCATTGCTAAGGCCGCAATAATGGGCCAGGCCATTATGTATGAACTGCGATATTGTTTCAACAGTATCATTAACGTCCATTGTATCAAAGTATGCATGAAGAAAGTATATATCCACATAATCGGTATTGAGCCTTTTCAGGCTTTCCCTAATGGCTCGTGATAAATTTTTCCTGTTAAAACCGTAATAAAAATCTGACATTTTTCCGGCACCCTTTGTGGATATAACAAGATCATCCCTGTATCCACTTATGGCCTCTCCAATTATTTTTTCTGATTCGCCATATGAATATATATTTGCTGTATCTATAAAATTTATTCCATAATCTATAGCCTTTTTTATTATTTTTATGGATTCTTCCCTGCCAGCCATCCATTGGGAGGTTCCGAATGACATGCCCCCAAGGCATAATTTTGATATTTTTAAATCAGTTGACCCGAGAGTTGTGTATTCCATAAATATGAAGTTAATAATCAATTATTAATTTTTGTCATCTCATTATTTACCTATCAGAATTTTTAATTGAATTATGGTATTTACATCCTGTTCTGAGAAAACATTCTGAACATTGTGGTGTGCTTTTGCAGTAAGTTTTTGACAGTTCAACAATCATTGCATGAAGATTTTTTAGCATTGATATATCCTTTTTAAGATCATTTAATGCATAATTTTGTATCATATCAAATGTAAAATTTTGATTATAGTACCTTTTCAGGAATCTTTTTGTGTAGGCATCAACAACAAAAACCGGATAGTTAAGGGCATAAAGCATTATTGAATCCAGTGTCTCCTGACCAACGCCCTTTATATTCTTTAAAAAATTTGATATATTTTTTATATCCCTATTCTTCATATTATCCAGTGTGCCATATGAGTCAATAACTGCATCAGCAATATTTTTTAGATAAACCGCCTTCTGATTATAAAATCCTGAGGGCATTATGTATTTTTTTAATATTTCAGCATCCATATTTTTTATAGCATTTAAATTTAATAACCCATTATTTTTAAGATTAATAATGGATTTTTCCACATTTTTCCATGACGTATTCTGTGTTAATATGCATCCTATGACTGTTTCATCGTCTGAGGATGAGGGCCACCATTTTAAATCTCCATAATGATCGTAAAGAATTCTATAAAGTTCATTAAACATAAATAATAATTATAAATTTTTATTAAAATATTGGTTTTATACTTTATAGTATCATGTCCTCTATCTTTGTTGTTCTGTAATATCCATCGTATGTGTTTTCTATTTTTTCACCATTATATAATGTTGTATAGGCCTCATTTTTATATCTTGCTGCAACAATTCTGCCTATGGAATCTCCCTTCATTATTCCACCACCGGTTGTTCCGGAAACTATAACCATGTTAAGTGCATTAAATATATACGGCATGAAGTCTATTGTATTGTATGAATAATATCCGGCCCATGAGGATGTAATTTTAGAATTTTGAAATGCCGGGAAATATGCATCGAAAATTGGCTTAATATTATAGGAATAAAATTCTGGTTCAGGTTCGGGATGCTCTGTAAATGAAAAATCACGGTTTATATCATCTGCGAGGCTTGTCCAGAAGGCACCTGCAGAGGGATATGGCCTGGCATAAACCCCTGTTGGGAAAATGGTAAATGGAAACACGCCAGAATCATTAAAGATGTTTTTGTTTATTATTTCCCTTATTCCTGGGCTTGTAACCTGAAATATCATTCTTTTCTTTGGCCTTAAATGGCTGTCAATGCCCACAGGGTCAAGAAGTGCGGTGGTCCATACATCCGTGCATAAAATAAAGAAGTCACCGTATATTTTTTCCCTGTCTGTTTCTATGTACTTTATGGATGATTTCTGCCAGTTAAACGGCTCCCCTGGATAATCAAGGCTTACATCAGGCTCAAGCCCAAGCCTTTTAACATGTGTGTTAAACCTCACATCAACGCCCATTGATGTAATCTGATCATAAAAATATTTAGACAGCAGATCCGGCTCTATAATTCCTGCATTAGAGTCAAGAATGGCCGTTTTTATTGAGTCTATATTCATAATTTTCCTTGTTTCAGAATCTATATTAACATTAAATATGCTGCTTAAATCCTCGGTAATTATTCTGGAATTTGGGTATTTTGATACAAATTTTTCATCCTTTTCATGATCAAATAAAAATAAATATCCGCAGAATTTCATGCCAATATCTATTCCCTGCTTGTCCTGAAGGTTTTTATAGAATGCTATTGAGGCCTGCGCCATAATCTGGTTTTCCCTGAGGGAGAAAAAATCCCTGAATGCTGCTGCACTCTTTGCCGTGTTTCCCTGTGAATATGTTCCGGCCTTATCAACAACCAGAATCTTCGCATCAGGATTTCTTTTTTTAAGATGGTATGCAGAGCTTAGCCCGGTAATACCGGCACCAATTACAATTATATCATAATTCATAGTGAGTACAAAATAAAACTTTATATAAATTTATCCAGAAGAAGTTTGAATTAAAAAGATAAGCACTGTCTATTTTTATAATAAAAATTAATTTTTAAAAAATAATTCCAGAAAAACTTAATACAAAAAAGGCATATATTAACGTCCGGTTAAAAAGTATGGATGATCATGATTCCATATGACGACGCTGGACATATAGAATGCCCTGCCTTTTAATGGGCCTCAGATCCAGCATAAGGCGTGTCACCCTGCAATTAAAATCTGATCAGGGGCGGGCGTAGAATTCCCTGTGGGTCAGGAAATTATGAAATGTGATTAATTTCCGTTAAAACAGGGAAAAGTTTTGTATTTTTTAATCATTAATAAAATATCAATTTTTAAATTTAATTTCCAGCCTCAAGGGCCTGCTTATATGCATCAATAAGCTTATTAATATATTTCCCTGCTGCGCTTTTAATCATCCTGCCCCCCATGCTGGCTGCCGACCCAACAACATTGACATCGGCATTCCATTTTATGTGTGCCATTCCATCATTCTGCTTAAAATTAAAATCAACGGTAAAGTCAACAGATGCACCGGTTCCCTTTCCATGGCCCTCAAGCTTAAGATTCTCCTTTTTTTCATCATTTATTATTTTTAAATCCAGATCAAATTTTCCCTTTATAAATGATACACCAGCCTTTGCAGTTAACTTCATGTTATTCCCATCTATTTTTGTGTAGCTTATTAGATCTGGAACCAGCTTTGCTATGCGGTCCGGGTCTGAAACATAGTTATATGCATCCTCTGACCTTGCATTCACATCGAACTCCCCATCAAAATTTAACATAATAATTTATATAAGCATGGTTTATAAAATTTTCATTTATTTTTCATAAATATATATGTTTAAAAACATCCAAATTTTCATGGGTATTATAAACTTTAAAAAGAATTTATAATTTAATCCTGTCCAGAACCTTACCAACCGCATATGAGGATGATTCAACACTTTCCTTAAAGGGATAGAGTTCCCATTCATTCTCGCCATGTGCAAGAAGATTTCTTATGTTTAATGCAAGCCTGAATAACAGATCAGAATTCCTATCAGTAAATTTTTCAGACCAGTGGAGGAGTGAATTCTGTGAGCTTGGAAATGGCTGTCCATTGACAAGAACATCATAATGCCCAATTTTATTCAACCTTAAATATAATTTTATTTTCCTGTAATCCTGATCATATAATATTATTTTATCATATCCTGGCCTTTCAATAATGGCCTTTTTTCCAACCCATATGGAGTATGCACACCTTAAACCCATTTCAAGAAGAAGATACATGTCAAGTGTTGCAAGCTCATTAAATTTTCCCAGTGATATAAGTTCCAATGTATCATTTTTTAATTTTGTTAATTTTGGTGTAAGGTCATTCCTTTCAGTTCTTCTGCCCTCAATAAGCACCGGAAGGTTTGCCAGAAAAAATCCCAAAATTTTATCCCTTCCTGCATTTCTACCTATTTTGAATCTGAGTTTATTAAAGGTGATATAATCATCATGATAATCCATTGAATTAAGGATTCCGGTTAATACCAGACGATCATATCTCTTTGAATACTGAAAAAAATCAAATATGTTCTTTAAAATATAGTTTTTTGTTTCCAAATCCATGTACAATAATTATAAAAAAATATAAAATATATTTGTATATCAGCCTATTTTTGTTTTGCCAACCTGATTGAATTTTATAATTTCCCCATCGCTGTTGAGTGATATATATACAGTATAATGATATCCCTCAAAATTGAATTCGGTGGAAACATCCCATGTATTTCCATTGTTGACTATGCTGTTTATTGTGAACTCCTGTATGTTTTCACCATAAATATCCTTAATATTCTGCAGGCAGACATTTTTTACATCCTTTAGGTTTTGAATATCCATAATCTTTTATTATATTTCTGTATTAAAAGTTTGCAAGGAAAAAATTAATTTTTTTGATAAAAAATTATTTATCCCCAGACCCTGTGGATTCCCTTGTGCCGGATGCGTTCTTTACATTTAATAGTGTATTGTTTTCAAACATTTCTGTGACCTCCTCAACAGATATGCCCTTTGTTTCAGGCATAATAAAGAAGAATATAATTACGGCTATTACAGAAAGAACCCCGAAGACTGCCATTGTATATCCAAGGCCTATATGCAGGTTCATTGCAGGGAATATTTCTATTATGGCAAAATTTGATATCCAGTCAACAACAGCTATTAGGGATGCATATAAACCCCTGTACTGTGTTGGGAAATATTCTCCCTGAAGCAGCCAGCCGGTACCTCCCACGGCAAAGGCAAAGAAAATTATAAATCCCGCAAATCCTATTAAAAGGCCAACAGCAATATGATCCAGATATAGTACCGTACCAATAAAATCGAACAGTGCCATTCCGGAATAACCTAGCAGTGCAAGGGACCTTCTGCCATATGAATCAATAAGCTTAAATCCTATAAGGGTGGCCAGTACATTTATTACTGCCAGAATTGATGATGCCTCTATTCCAAATACTGCCTTTGAAAGGTATGATCCACCTGCAGATCCAAAGATATTTAATTTTGCTATAACAGTTGGGCCGTAATAGAATGGAACATTTATTCCTGTTATTTGCTGGAACATCATGAACAGGCCAACGACCACGAATGCCCTTTTTATTCCTGGTGTTGCCCTCATTTTAGTTTCCATGCTCTGGAGAACGCCATGGGTCTTTGTTAGCTGATCCTCTGTTGCGTTTATATTAAACCTTTTAAGGGCCGAAATTGCCTTATCGTATTTTTCATGAAGTATTAACCATCTTGGTGATTCTGGCATGTAGAATCTAAAAATAAGGCCTATAATAGATGGTATGGCAGCAACACCTAAAAGAATTCTCCAGTCAACGGCGTATGCAAGGCCTGGTGCAATGAAAAATACACCCATACCAACAAGATAGGCACCAAGTATTCCCCATGTAATCATCCACTGCTGCATTAATGAGAGATGGCCCCTGCGGCGCTTTGGTGCATATTCAACTATATAGGCAGTTGCTATTGCCGAATCAGCACCAACTGCAAGCCCTATGAAGGTTCTTGAAATAAGCAGCATTGCAAGGTTAACAGCAGCCGCAGAAAGAAGTGCACCAATTGTATAAATGGCGGCATCCGTAATAAGCAGGAATTTCCTGCCATATTTGTCGGTAAGTGCTGCTGCTATTAATGCTCCAACGGCGGCACCAAGTGATGCGCCTGCTATTAAGTATCCGTAAACAAATGGTGCAGTTGTGGCAAGGTGTTTGGCAAATGGTATAAATCCCAGATCTGTCCCTATATTGGATGTATCATAACCAAACAGGAACCCACCTATTGTTGCCAGCACAGTAACTGCCCAGTAGAATTTTGTTGTGATCTTACTGTTCATTTCATTTAAGATCGGATCACTATCAGGCAAATTTTGAGTTTCCATATGCTTTTAATTTTTTTCCTTATTTAAACGTTTATTTTATTCCCATTCAAAAATAAAATATAGTATAAATATCAAATCTTAATAAATATCCATTTATATACTTGATACAGTGATAATATATATCACTAGAAAAAAAGTTTAAATAAAAGTTTTATAATTTCCCGGCGTAAATTGTTCATTCAAATAAGCTTTGAAATGCCCAGATAATCCTCAGCTTTAAGTTTTATATCCACAGCATTAATATTTTCCTGAAGGTGTTCAATATTAATGGATTTTGGTATTGCCATAACATTATTATGGTATAAAAGCCATGCAAGGGCAATCTGTGCAGGTGTTGCAGCATATTTAATGGAAATTTCCTCCAAAAATTTTAATGTTTTTCTATCATTAAATAATAATCCTTTATTTAGTGGGCTGTATGCTATTATTGAAATATCATGGCGCATGCAGTAATCATAGGTCCCATCAAATTCAATTTCCTTAGATAAAACATTATATTTAAGCTGGTTTGTTGATATTGCATACCTTTTCATTGCATATGATGCCTCCTGGCATTCAGTGGCGTTAAAATTGGAAACACCAATAAGATCAATTTTTCCATCATCCTTTAATTTTTCCATTGCCGACATTGTTTCTTCTATATCTATGCTATGGTTTGGCCAATGAAGCTGATATAAATCTATATGATCTGTTTTAAGTCTTGCAAGGCTTTCATTGCATGCATTTATTACATCGTTGTAATGGAAATGATCAGGCCATATCTTTGTGGCAATAAAAATATCATCACGGTTGTAATCTTTAATTGCCTCTGCAACAATATCTTCAGTTTCATACATCTCCGCAGTGTCTATAAAATTTATTCCATGGTCTATTGCATATTTTATGGCATTTACCGCATCCTTTCTGTGGCCCTTCATTTTCCATGTACCAATGCCCAGGACAGATACCTGCTTTTTATATCCTGATAATTTTCGATATATCACAAAAAAACATAGAATTATAAAACATTAATTTTTTTAAATGGATAAAAATAATATTTATCCATCATGTCTGAAATCTGGATAAATCAGCATTCCGCCATCAACAGTCAATGTTATGCCTGTAACATATGATGCCATATCGCTTGCCAGATATAAAACAGCATTGGCCACATCATCGGCACTTCCGGCATACCCCATTGCTATCTTACCATTAAGGTCCTTAAGTGTTTCAGGATTCTGCCATACTGATTTGTTTATATTTGTTTTAATGGCGCCGGGTGCAATAGAGACTATTCTAATTCCCTTATCAGCATTTTCCTGTGCGGCTGTTTTTGTTAGCATGTCAAGGCCAGCCTTTGAGCTGCAATAGGCACTGTAACCTGACCATGGTATTACAACATGGTCCGATGTTATGTTAATGATCACACCACCATTATTTTTTTGCATTCTTTTTAATGCCTGCCTCATGCAGTAATATGGTCCAAGCAGATTAATATTTATAACCTTCTGCCAGCTGTTAATATCGTCATCTCCTATATTCTGCCTTACACCGTCAATGCCAGCAGAATTAACAAGGATGTCAAGCCTTCCAAAGGTTGAATCAACATCATTGAATAGTTTCTCGACGCTTTCAGGGCTTGAAACATCGGCATTAAATTCTTTTGCATTGCCACCATTTGATTTTATGGCATTAACAACGTCCAGTGCATTTTGGAGATTGCTTGAATAATGTACAGCCACAGACGCACCGGCATCTGCAAGTGCCATGGCTATGGATCTTCCTATGCCACCACTTGCCCCGGTTATCAGTGCAACCTTATTTGTAAGATTTATATTTTTCATATAAATAAGATATAGATTATAAACATATAATAATTTTTTTAAAATCAAATATATTTAATGATTTTTTAAAATTATAGTTTTGTGAGTTCATTTGTTGCATTATTATTTATTGATTCTTCAGATTTTTTAACTCCTGTGGATGTGCGATGGCCGAGAACCTCATGTGCCATAAGGACTATGAAAGCTGATGCCAGAAATGACAGCGCACCTATTATAAAGGCAATGTGGTATGCAAATTTATCTGGGAATGAAAAAACTGTCAATCCTGTGGATGTTCTTATTGCAAAAGCAACAGTATAAAGTGATAATATTGTGCCAGCCACGGGTGCACCAATACTGCTGCCTATATATCTGAATGTGCTGTTCATTGATGTTGCGAGCCCCATATCCTTGGGATTAACAGACAGCACAAGTAGATTGATTATTGAGGCGTTCATTATTGACATTCCTGAGCCTATAATAAATTCATAAATTATTGTCATTATAAAATCAGGTGATGTTGATAATAAGTAAAATCCTAATGCTGTGATAAGAGAACCGGCAACAGCCAGGGGCTTTATTCCTGACTTTGATATAATCCTTCCAGTGATTACAGAAAATACGATCATGCCTATTGCAAATGATACCAGTGAAAGCCCTGTTCCAAGTATTGATAGCCCAAACCCAAAGGGCTTTGGTGTTTCAAATTTGTATGAAAGAGACTGCATGGATAAATACATGCCCATTCCTGAAACTGAGAGTGCAATATTTGCGGTAAGCACATTTCTTTCAGATAATAACTTCATGTCAAATATGGCCTCCCCACCCCTATTATCGTAATGTTTTTCGTATATAAACATGGGTATGAAAAGGATTACACCTGTTATAATCATGCTCAGAAACAGGGCAGAATTCCATCCCCATGATGAACCCTCTGACATTGAAAGAACTATCAGTGCAAGTGGGACACCGAGAAGTGCTGCACCGATATAATCAACCTTAACCTCTGGTCTTCTGTAATCTGATTCATGAACCTTATATATTGTCAGAATTGCCAGTGCAACGATGAATGGTATTGCAGTATGGTATGTCATCCTCCATCCAAAATAATTTGATATTAATGATCCAAGCGGCAGGCTTATCGCAAAACCGGCACCAAACATACCGCTTATTAATGCCTGGGCCTTGGGTACCAGTTCCCGTGGAAACTGCTCCCTCACCAGTGCCATGCCAAGTGGCATGATTGTTAGTCCAATACCCTGAACTGCCCTGGATATTACCATAAATGTAAAATTCGGGGAAAAACCTGTAACAGATACGGCACCTGCATATAAAATCATGACAACCGACATCATCTTTTTCTTACCCCAGAGATCGGCCAGTTTCCCAATAACAGGGCTTAGGGCCACACCCGTTAGGAGATATGTTGAAAGAACAAGGCTTACCTGATCCACAGATATATGAAATCCCTCTGCAATACTTGGCAGTGAAGGTGTAAGCATGCCCTCAACGTACATCACCGCCATGATAATCATTGCAAGTAAAATTAAAACGAAATTGGCATATTTTTTATTATAATTAACATTATTCATAGTCATCACACCAAATTTTTATTTAATACGCCAGATAGAGATACATGATTATCAAGGAGTATATAAATATTGTGTAATAAAATATTTACTAATAAACTATTTTTGATGCCCAATGGAAAAAATAAATAACCAATTTTATATTTTTAGACCATGACCTATGAACTGAATATAAATAATATTGAGGAAACTAAAAAATTAATTTCCAGTGCAATCGCAAAAATGGTCAATGCAGACGATATAAAGATCAATGAAATTTTTTATTATACAGGATTGAAAAAATGGAGTCTAAAAATTTCATATTCCAGTGCGGGAAAGACTTATTACGGTTCTATGGATATAAACTGTAATGGAACAATTTTAAGATATCAGGAAAGGGAGGTGTAATTTTTGGAATCCGATAAAAGGTTTCAGGAACTGATAAATCAAATAAATGGCAAATGGGACCTAATAATAGTAAATATGCTCAAGACAGGTGAATTTCATTTCAATGAACTATTAAAAAATATTAATGGCATAACCCCCAAGGCACTTTCCGATTCTTTAAAAAAACTACTGGCCCATGGGATAATACAAAAGGACATAAAAAACATTAATCCGGTAAATATTGTTTATAAACTGACGGAAAAGGGAAATGCCCTGATCAATCCTATTAACAGTCTGGTTAACTGGCAGATACAGTGTGATAAAAAAAGATGAGATTATATAATATAATTTACATTTACAGTTAATGTTAAAAAAATACCTTTATAACAGAAATTTTTACGATAATGAAACGATGAACAGGCTTATGTCGATGTCTAAATTCCTTATACTTATTTCAGTATTCTTGGTAATATTATCAGGTTTTATATATGCTATCTATTATATATTTGAACCTTACAATGCAATTTTTAAGGCAGGTATTCTGTTGATAATTCTGGGATATCTTTTTTATATAATAAATAACATTATGTTTTTTAGGCTAAATAAATTCGAAATAAGTGACAAGCTCATATTTTTTTCTGTCATTATGTTCTTTGTGTTTTTTATATCCCAGATATTTATGGATGCCTCATTAAAGATTGGCATTGCAGGCGGAATCACCGGCATAGTTGGAACCATCCTTGCAGTGTTATATTATTATTTTAAAAAGGATGAGATAATTTCAAGGGTTATAATAATAGTTGCAACAGTGCTAATATACATTTCCATAGAAACTTTTCCTCTTGGATTCTACTCCTCTATCATGCCACTTTATTTTAATTCATCTCTCTGGGCCCAGGCGTTTATAATTTTTGAGATATTTTACGTTCTTGCATTTCTTTTTAAGGATAACAGCCTCTTAAATGACTTTCTCAGAAGCACAGGTGTTGAGCTTGGAATTCTAATATTTGGTGTTGGCATGATAACTGGTGGCTCCTATTTAATCTCGGCATATACCATGATTATTCCACATGGTATATCCATACCGGTGGAGATTCTTATGATTCTCGCTGGAATTGCAATTATAATAGCTGGCATATTTGCTATCATTTTGGCTTTTATGGACTTTTATTATGAGGTTATAAGGCCGCGCAGATATTCATTTAGATTTTAATTTATATGGCTGAAAGTCCATTGTATAGTTATTAAAAATAATATATTTATATATTAATATTAGAATATTAATCATAGGAACAAATGAGGCAATTAATCTTTTAATTATATCAAAAAACATTATATGGATATGCAATGGATAAAAAATAGGACATACTGTAAAGCCAAATAAGAAGTATGGCTCGATGGTATTGGCTTATATCCAGGAAGTTTAAGCATCAAAGAGATAATAATTACCAAGGGTTTTTGTTAGAATGGTTAATAAAAATCATCATCTTAATCACTGGCATAAGGTTATATTTAATTTTAACATTATATATTTATGGTATTCAGTGATTTAAGGGATTATTTAAAATTCCAAGAGAAAAACAATGATCTGGTGCATGTAACAGATGAGGTTGACCCTGATCTTGAACTTACATACATATTAAGCGAGGAGGAAAGGATAGGAAAAAAGAGGACGATGCTTTTTGAGAACGTAAAAAATTCAGACATACCTGTGGCAGGTAATTTCTTTTCAACAGATCAAAAAATAGAAAATATACTTGGGGACAAACCATATAATGTTGGCCTTAGATTGAAGAATCTGGTTAGAATTCCGGATGATACCGAATCCATGATTTCAAGGGGCCTTCAGATGATGAAGGAACTGGGTGGAATCAGGCCAAAGGTTGAACAGAGAAAATCCTCTGAATTTAACGTTCTTGAAAAGGTTGACCTTGGAAGGTATCCAATTACAAAGAACTGGCCAATGGACGGGGGAAAATACATTACAATGCCGCTGGTTATTACCAAGGATCCGGTCACGGGACAGAGAAACGTGGGGACCTATAGAATGCAGGTTTTTGATAATGAAACAACAGGAATGCACTGGCATATACATAAGGGTGGAGCAGAACATTTTAGCGAGTATAAGAAGGAATCAAAAACAATGGATGTCGCTGTGGTCATTGGCACTGACCCACTTACATTCTTTTCATCAATTGCACCGCTGCCCAATGGCATTGATGAGTTTTCATTCAGGGGCTTACTGGCAAGAAAATCCCTTGAGCTAATAAAGGGAGAAACAGTTGATTTGGAATATCCTAGAAATTCCGAAATAGTTCTTGAGGGTTATATAGACCCGTCTGAGACCAGGGTCGAGGGCCCATTTGGTGATCACACCGGTTATTATTCTCTTGAGGAACAGTTTCCCGTTTTTCATATTAAGAAGATAATCGAAAAGAAAAATCCAATATATATGACAACCATTGTCGGCAAACTATGGCATGAGGATGTTAGAATAGGAAAGGCAATAGAGAGGATGTTTTTGCCTCTTGTTCAGATTCAGATTCCTGAAATAGTTGATATGAACATACCTGAGGAGACCGTGGTCAGCAACATGATAGTTGTTTCCATTAAAAAACGCTATCCAGGTCAGGCCAAGAAGGTTATGTTCGCAATCTGGGGCACAGGCCAGATGGCATTAACAAAAATAGTGGTTGTTGTTGATGATGATGTGGACGTGCATGATATGAAGCAGGTAATGTGGGCAATGACAACAAGAATAGATCCTTCAAGTGATGTCTTTATCATACCGGGAACGCCCACTGACAGTCTGGATCATCCAGCACGCATATTTAATTATGGTTCAAAGATGGGCATAGATGCCACAAGAAAAACAAAGGAGGAGAATTATAACAGGGTCTGGCCGGAAACATTAAAAATGGATGCAGATATAGAAAAAAAGGTAGATGAATTAATAAATAGGCTTGGATCATCACAGAATTAATAATCAATTTTTTAATTTAAAATGATTTTATTTATGGAATAATTTATCATATTTTTTTAAATTTTAGTGCTATTAAATTACCCCTTACATCAATAGTTTTTTCATACCCATCGTAATTAAGTGATTCCGCGTATTTTTTTGATAAAGAATGGCGTTTATATGCCGATAGATTTGATTTATAATATTCATTATAATACTCTATAATGATAAACACACCACCTTTATTTAAACGGCCAAGTATATATTCAAGGCTTTTCTCCCTGTCCTTCCAGTGGTGGAATGAAAGACTTGAAAATATTAGGTCGAAATTTATATTAAATGGAATATCCCTGCTGCTTCCCTGCTCGCATGTGCACCTTAAATTTTCCTTTTTAAAAAGCTTACGCTCCGCATCAACCATGTATTTTGATGGGTCTATTGCATATACCTGTGCATCAGGAAATTTCTTCGCAACCATGGCTGTTAGCCTTCCCGGCCCGGCCCCTATATCAAGGATGGTTTCCGGTGATAATCCCTCAAACTCATAAATTGCAAAATTATACAGCTTTTTCAGAAGGCGCCATGCAAAAATTGAGTAAAATGACGTTGTTAATAATCCAAATTTCTCCTCTCCATCAACATAATAATCAGGCATAATAGCAGTAAGGCTATTTCTTTTATAAGTTTTCGCATAAAAATAAAATTATTTAATTTAATTGAATTTAAAATAATTTTTTATTATTTTTAAGAAATTTAATTATATAAAATGTATTCATAAATTTTTACATCGCCAATTATATCATCGATACGGCAAAATTCGTTGGGCATATGAGCGTTTTCAATAACCGTTGTTGACCACACTGCGGCAGGAATATTTCTGGCCCTTAAGAATGCTGCAAATGTTGATCCGCCGATGCCAACAGTCATTGCCTTTTTACCCTTGATTTTTTCAATGGCATCCTTAAGTTTTAAGACAATCTCAGAATTTTCCATGTTAAATGATGGTGATGGTTCTGATTCAATGACATCCATGTCTATTTCACCACCATTTTTTTTAGTAAAATCCGTTACCATTTTTTGTATGTTCTCTATTGCCTCCTCAAGATTGTATCCCGGAAGGATACGGCAATCATAGTAGAAAATATCCTCGCCGGGTATTGTGTTAATATTATCTATATTTTTTTCATGCTTCGTTGGTTCAAAGGTGGAAACACTGGGTATAAACATTTTATTTTCTATTGAAAATGTTTTATGGAGCTCGTCATCAAAAAATGTAATAAATTTTGATGAAAGGCGGAATGCATTCAATGCCTCCTGTGGCATGCTGGCATGTCCCTGCCTGCCCCTTACAGTAAATTTCAGCCACAAAACACTCTTCTCTGCAGTTTCTATTATATTTCCATCCTCTGTGCCGGCGTCAGGAACAACTATTAAATCATCCGGTTTAAAAATATTTTTTGAAATCAAATATTTTATTCCGTATGTATTTCCTGTTTCCTCATCGCTTACAAATGCTATTCCAAGATTTAGCCTCATTTTGTTTAAATCGAGTTTTTTAAGGAGCAAAAGTGCAGTAAGCAATCCCTGGCCGTTGTCCTCAGCGCCCCTTGCATATATATTGCCATTTTCTATATGCACATCATATGGATCATGCGCCCATAATTTTACATCACCTGCAGGGACAGTGTCCATATGGACTATTATCCACAGCGTTTTTTCAAAGTTGCCGGTTTTAATAACAAAATTCGGCCTTGTAACTCCAAAATTATCATCCACATAATATTTTTCATAATTTTTGTATCCCATTTCATCCAGTATATTCAAAATCTCCTCGGCCTTTTTTAACTCACCATTGCCACCGTTTTCCGGGGATACTGCCGGAATGCTTAAAATACGCCTTGCAGTATTTTTAACAAATTCTTCATCATCCATTATTATGTATATTTTTTTTTAATATATTATTTGCCATTAATGGAAACGAATTTAATAAAGGTGCAGTTTATGCACGGGCAATATTTATATTGGTGTTTATAATACGTTCTAAAAAATGAAGGAGGATTAGTATGGAAAACACATATGTAAAATTTGAAGCTCCCGAATCGCTGGAAAAAGAGTCTCTTGATTTTGTTGAAAATTCATACAGGTCAGGAAAGATTAAAAAGGGCACAAATGAGGTTGTAAAGGCAATAGAAAGGGGAGAGGCAAAGCTTGTTGTTATAGCCGAGGACGTTTCACCTGCTGATGTTGTATTTTATCTTCCAACATTATGCGAGGAAAGAAAGGTGCCATACACATATGTTAAAAAGAAGGCGGACCTTGGTGTAAAGGTCGGCATAGCCTCAGCCGCATCCGTAGCAGTTGTGGATTACGGGAAAAACGAGGAGGCATATAAAACCTTGATTTCCGATATAAACAATGCCAGGGAGGGCAAGAAGGAGGATAAGAAGGAAGCAGAGGAGAAGCCCGAGGCAAAGGAAGAGAAGAAGGAAAAGAAATCAGAAAAAAAGCCCAAAGAGGCAAAAGAATCTGAAAATAAGGAAGAGTGATCAGCATGGATGATGATGCTACACCAGCAGAGGTTGTTGAAATTATGGGCAGAACCGGAATGACCGGGGAGGCCACAACCGTAAAGGTCAGGGTTCTTTCTGGCAAGGATCAGGGAAGAATCATAGCAAGAAATGTGCTTGGCCCGGTGGCGGTTGGTGATATACTCATGCTGAGGGAAACTGCAAGGGAGGCCAGAAGGCTATCAATTAGGTGATTTTAATGGAAAATCGAAAATGTACTTTTTGCGGTGCTGATATAGAACCTGCAGCAGGCATGATATACGTGAGAAAGGATGGTGCCATACTTAACTTTTGTTCCAAGAAATGCAAGGTAAACATGATAGATTTAAAGAGGGCTGCAAGGAACACAAAATGGACAAATGAGTATCATAGAATTAAAGAGATGAGAAAGGCATGAGCGTGGAACGCACACTGATACTTATAAAGCCAGATGGCGTATCCCGCCACATAATAGGCCGGATAATATCGAGATTTGAGGATAAAGGCCTCAGGCTGCTGGCAATGAAGTTTATGACAGTTACCAAACAGCAGGCAGAGATGCACTACAGTGTGCACAGCCTGAAACCATTCTTTTCAGACCTGGTCTCATACCTTACCTCAGGGCCAATAGTTGCAATGATTTGGGAGGGCGATAATGCAATAGTTTCATGCAGGAATATATGCGGTGCAACTGATGGTTCCAAGGCAGCTCCAGGCACAATACGCGGGGACTTTTCACTCAACATAGAGGAAAATATAGTGCATGCTTCAGATTCAAAGGAATCATATGAACATGAGTACCCAATATTCTTTAATGAAAATGAAATTGTGGTAAAATAGAGATGGAAACTGCAAAAAATAATTTGAGGGAGCCAATTGTATGCGTGCTTGGTCATGTTGACCATGGCAAAACAACGTTGTTAGATGATATTAGGGGCACAACTGTTGCAAAGAAGGAAAGCGGTGGCATAACCCAGAAGATAGGTGCAACAGATATAAATAAAAATCTTCTTGAAAAGATAGTAAAGAATACATTCAGGAACGTTTCAATAAAAATACCCGGACTTTTATTTATAGATACACCGGGGCATGTCGCATTCTCAAATATGAGGGCAAGGGGAGGCGCACTTGCGGATATAGCCATTCTTGTCATAGATATAAACGAGGGGTTAATGCCCCAGACCATAGAATCCATAGATATACTTAAAAAATTTAAAACACCATTTATTATAGCAGCAAATAAAATAGATTTAATACCCTATTTTATTTCTGCAAAAAACAAATCATTTTATGAGGTATTTAAAATACAGAGGCCGGAATACAGGGAAGAACTTGATAAGCGCATTTACAATATTATAAACCAGCTTTATGTCCATGGAATCTCCTCAGATCGCTATGATAGAATATCAGATTTTACAAAAACATTTGCCATTGTGCCGGTCAGCGCAAAATTAAATATAGGAATAGCGGATATATTAATGGTTTTAACCGGTCTGGCACAGAAATTCCTTGAAAATGAAATTAAATTTAGTGATGAATCAACGCGTGGCACTGTTATAGAGGTTAAAAAGGAGGGTTCCCTTGGAACAACACTTGACACAATATTATATCAGGGTACACTTGCTCGTGGTGATACCATTGCACTGAACACTGCAAACGGGCCGCAGACAACAAAGGTGAAGGCCATTCTTGTAAATTCCAGTAATAAGGGCATTATGGAAAAGGACAAGGTTTCCGCGGCTGCAGGAATCAGGATACTTATTACAGATAAGCTGGATGTTACACCGGGTACGTCAATAATAAAAATTCTGGATAACCCGGAACAGGCCTTTGAGGAGCTTACCAGGGAATCAAAGCCAAATATAAATGTATCAGAAAATGGTGTTACAATAAAGGCCGAGGCTCTTGGATCGCTTGAGGCCGTCGCATACGAGCTTGATCAGAACAACATAAAGATAAGGGAGGCATCAATAGGAGACATCACAAAAAAGGATATTATAAACGTATCAACATTGAATGACCCGCTTGAAAGGATAATCATAGGCTTTAATGTCGGTATATCACCGGATGGAAGGGAGGCAATGGAATCATCTGATATTAAGGTAATAACAGGAGATGTCATATACTCATTAATTGAGGAGGCCAGCAAATGGCTTTCAGACAAAAAACATGAGCTGGAGGAGGAGAAAAAGAATGCCAGACCTGTACCATCGAAGTTTATCATTATGCCGGATTACATTTTTAGGGCTGCAAAGCCTGTAATTGTTGGTATTAGGGTTCTATCTGGCCGTGTTAAGGTTGGAGATAAATTAATAACTGAAAATAATAAGTATGCAGGCACAATAAAAAGCCTCAGGGATGGCGATGTCAACAGGCAGTTTGCGGACGCCGGCATGGAGGTTTCATGCGCAATAGACGGCGTTATACTTAACAGGCACATTTTTCCGGATAGGCCAATTTACGTTGACATACCCGAGAGTGTTGCAAAGGAGTTAAAAAATCAGGAACTTTCAGATGATATAAAGGAAACACTTGATGAGATAATAAAAATTAAGCGCAGGGAAAATCAGTTCTGGGGATTTTAGAAAGGGCATTTAAAAAAATTTTATCCATAAATTATCTGGCAAATACAGTAATTATCAGGAAGATTATGCTTATTATAAGCATTAAAATTATTGAAAAATAGCTATTCTTAAGCGTTAATTCAGATGTAAATGCGGCAAGTGCAAAAACAAGTGTGTTTTTATAAACAGTACTGCCGGTAATCAATCCTGTTGATTCACCCACGCGGTGCCTGTGCAAGCTTATGCCAACCATTGTTATTTCAGGTATTGACCCAAAGACACCAAGAAGAATAAATGATGCAAAAAAGCTGGTAATGTTAAAAATGTCTGAAATCACAATTGCGCTGCTTATCATGGCATAGGATCCTAGAACAATTACAAGTAACGATATTAATCCGTATATATATGGATAATCCTCAAATTCTGGTGCCGTATTTGTTTTTACATTTTTTCTGTTTATAATATAAAAATAGATAATGAATATTATCATGGGAATAATGCCAATGTATGCAGGTATATCCTCATATATGAATGAGAATGCAAGGATAATTATTGATGATGCAAGTATAAATACTGCATCGAGGCGGTAGGTTTTCAAGGTTTTCATATAATAAAATGGTATAATAATGAAAAATGCAAGCATAACAAGTGTATTTGATCCCTGGATTGACCCAAAGCTGATTTCCCCATGACCCTCAAGGGCGGCCATGAGGGACATGACAATCTCATCAAAAACGGATGCAATGCCCAGAATTAAAATTCCCACAGTTTTTCCGGAGAATTCCAATTTTTTGCCAATTTTGGCGGCAACATCGGTAAATATATCGCTTGAAAGGTATATGCCGGTTATGGAAATTAATATGGCAAAAATTATGACAAATTTAAACCTAATATCTATTCTGTAAAATAAAACAAGGATATCATAAATTAACAGGGAAAAAAGGTATATAATTATGGATTTTTTCAATTAATCACAGCATTAGTGATGGATCCGTTATTGTAACATTGTCATCTACTTTATTTCCCCTCTCAAGTTTCTTATATTCTATGCTGGTGGGTTTAAGCACATTTAAAAGATAATTGAACGCCTTATCTGCATTACTCCGATCACCACACGTGTATATATCAAGGGTAACAAGCCCGTATTCAGGCCATGTATGAAATGAGAGATGGGATTCAGCCAGAAGCGCTATTCCACTGGCCCCCATGGGCCTGAACTGATAGTACTGTGATGAGATTTTTGTCAAATTCCCCTCTTTTATGGCATTTTCCATAATTGGAGAAATGCTGTCAGCGCTAGATATTAACCCTGCATCTACACCGTATAAATCCGCAATTATGTGCACCCCTACTACCACTTTCATCGTCCTCCATAAATTTTTTCACCTCAACAAGAGAGTTAATATTAACCTTATATTTAAATATTTTTTAAAATGGAAAATTTTTATTTTTATTCTTAGGCAATTATAATTATAGAAAGGACTAGGTCAAAATATAAATAATTGATTTAATATATTTTTATTTTTATATTTATTAAACATGTATATAATTTATTTCTATTTCAGGATTTTTTGCCTGCAACTCCCTTATATCATTTATGGTGAAATGGAATAACCTGTCAGATATTAATATTAAAGTGCTGTAACCCCTTTTTGCGGCCTCAAAGCCTGCACCTATGGCATTGTATTCAAGGTTATTCTTAATTCCACCGTCCCTTAATACTGTGTATGCAAGTTCCCCCACGGACCCGGCAAGGTCATATTCCACAGAGGACACTTTTTGTAAAATAATTTTTTCATAATCGCACAGATTTTCTATCTTTTCAATATTTTTTAAAAGCATTATTGTTATCTTTGCCTTTTTAACATCTATTAACCCCTTAACCCCTGTAATCCCGGCACATTTTCCAGCATTGCTCCTCGTGCATGATACACCGTATGATCCCGTTTTAAAATCTGGTGATGCATGAAGATAGCCATCCTGCATGTATAAATACACCTTCTGCCCGGGTATTATGTCCCTATCCGGAATTGCCTCCCAGATTAGTGAGGCATCTATATTTATAAGGCTGCTGTGAACAAAATCCTCTATTGTATTCAGGCCATTGTAAAGAAAGTCAAAACCCTCCTTGGTAATTTTATTGTCACTTCCTATATAGCCCTTATCCCTTAGGATCTTCATGTGGTAAACAACACCCTGCAGTGTTATGCCAAGTTCCTTTGATATTTCTGATGGCCGGTACTTCCCATTTTTGACATTTAAAAGAACCATCAGCTGCGTGATCATGGCCTGCTCAATCTTCATTTATATGCACCCAAGAGGCAATATATAAATAATATTATAATTTATTGTATTCTTTTAATTTTTGTATGAACATCCTGGTGGCAGCTGCAGGGTCGTTTGATGAGTATATTGCAGAAACCACTGCCACGCCGGAAATTGAATACTTTAAAAGCGTATCAACGTTATCAAGTGTGATTCCGCCTATGGCAAAAACAGGAATTTTAATGTTTTTGGCATATTCAAGTATATTTATATCACACATTGTTGCATCCTTTTTTGTTGTGGTGTTAAAAAAGGATCCAAAGGCAACATAGCTTGCACCAAGCTTTTCGTATTTTAATGCAAGGTCAATGTCACCGTATGTTGATACCCCTATGATTTTATCCCTATATTTTTCCTTTAAAAATTCAAATGGCACATCATCCTTGCCGATATGAACGCCATCAGCGTTAATAATCTCCATTAACACCGGGTCATCATCAACTATGAATGGAATGCCATAATCATCGGCAAGTTTTCTAAATTTATTCCCTGCATACATCCTGATTTTATAATTATTTGTTTTATCCCTGTACTGCAATACATTTGCACCGTTTTTAAGCGCTTTTTCTGTTATATCAAAAATTTTATCATTATAATAATCAGGAGTTACCAGATATAAACCCTTAATTTCCATTATCTTACCCCCATTTCCCTATATTTTTCAAGCGCTGTCCATATCTGATCGTCCTCCGGATTTATATCAATTTTTTTGCCCATGCAATCCATTTTAATGCCGGAGGATTTATCAAGAACCTCACCAATTATTGATGCATCTATGCCACCCTTATTTAACTGTGAGATCAGGTCATCGGCATATTCCGGCCTGACAGTTATAAGAAGTGTCCCCTCGCTTATTGTCCTTAATGGGTTAATATTAAAAATTTCACAGATTCTTTTAACAGAATTATATACTAAAATCTTATCAGCATTTATATAAATTCCATTGCCTGAGGCCATGCCTATCTCATATGCCGCATTTAATATTCCACCCTCGGTGCAGTCATGCATTGATGTGACCCTATTACATATTCCAAAATTAATTGAAATGATCTCGGCATTGACGCATGTAAGTTTATAAAATAGATTATTTATTTCATTTATGGTGTTATCATCAAGTTTATTTTTTGAATATTCCGGAAATGCATAAAGAAGCATGCATGCTGTCTGCATGGCCGCACTGCCGGCAAGTATTATTTTGTCTCCAGGCCTGGCATTTTTTGTTGTAATGTATTTTTTGCCTATGGAAAAAAGTGTTGCACCGCCTATCATGGGATAATCTGTCCCTGAATATCTTGCTGTATGACCTGCTATAATGGATATTCCATATTTTTCGCATTCCCTGTTTATTACATCCCAGATAATTTTAAATTCTGAATCGGTCATCTTTAAGGGTAAATTAAGGTCTATGCTCATGTATCCTCCCCTCATGCCGGCGGTGTAAAGATCCGATAAAAGTATATGGAATGCAAACCATGCAGCCCTTTCAAGCCCAAAGTTTATATTAATGGATACGGGGTCTGTTGTCACCGCTATATAATTATCACCCGATTTTATAATGCCAACATCCACACCATTTTCAGGCCTAACAACTATGTCATCTGATTCTGAACCGAGTCTTGATATTATATTCTCATCAAAAAATTTTTTGGATATTTTTCCTGTCATTTTATCATCCAGAAATGGTTAAGCGGACCATAACCCTTTCCCATGGGAAATGAGTATTTTATCGCACCCTCTATATATTTTTTGGCCATGGATACAGAGTCATAAAGATTGTGGCCGCCTGCCAGATATGATGCTATGGATGCTGATAATGTATCACCGGTGCCGTGTGTATTCTTTGTTTCTATTCTTTTACCCTTAAAGCTGTAAAAATCATGGCCGTCATAGAGAATATCATCTGAGTAATATCCATTGTAATGGCCGCCCTTAATTAGTACATTGGTGCCTATCTTCTCATAAATTACCCTTGCGGCAGATTTTATATCCATTGCATTGTTTATTTTTTGACCTGATATGACCTCTGCCTCAGGTATGTTTGGCGTAATTAAATATGATATTTTCATGAGATTATTAACCATGGCATCTATTGCATCCTCCCTCAGCAGCCTGACATTGGTTTTTGAAACCATAACAGGGTCAACAACAATATTTTTTACATCGTACTGTTTAAATTTTTCAGAAACGGCGTTTATAATTTCTGATGAATAAAGCATGCCGGTTTTTGAAGCGTCTGTGCCAATATCATCAAGAATTTCATCCATCTCATCATTTATAAATGATACTGGCAGTTCATAAATTGATTTAACGGAAACACTGTTCTGTGCGGTTAGTGAAACAACAACGGCCGTGCCAAAAACCTTCATTGCGGTAAAAGTCTTTAAATCCGCCATAATGCCAGCCCCACCGCCTGAATCCGTGCTGGCCACGGTCATTACCCTTGGTATCATATGAATTTACATTAAAAAATAATATTTTAATATTATTAAAATTAAAATATGTTTATTAAATTGATTTCACCGCCCCGCCATCTATCTGTATGTTTGTTCCAGTTATGTACGATGCATCATCGGATAATAAAAACGCAACAAGATGGCCTATTTCCTGGGGATTACCAAAACGCCCTGCAGGTATCTGTTCAAGTATTGATTTCTCTGCATCAGCTTCATCAATATTTAAATCCCTTGCATTTTTCCTTATAATGTTTTTTAGCCTGTCAGTGTAAAAATATCCCTGTGAAATTGAATTAACTGTTATATTTTTTGGAGCCAGCTCTATTGATAATGTTTTTCCCAGTGCAACTATGCCTGACCTTAATGTGTTTGATATGGCAAAATTTTTTAGGGGATTCTTTGTTGTCATGGAGGTAACATAGATAATCCTGCCATTTTTTGATTTTATCATATCCTCAAGGGCCCATTTTGTGAGATTAATCGTTGACATTAACATCATGTTTATATTGTATTCCCAGTCATCATCAGAAAGATTTAAAAATTCATCCACCTTTGGGTCTCCATAGTTCATTACCAGAAAGTCTATGCTTCCATACCTTTCCCTTGAGGATTTTATAACATTTAATAAGTCATTTTTACTGGAAAGATCAGCCTTTATTATGTTAATCTCATTTCCGGTTTTATTAAGTATTTCGTTCTTTACCATTAATAATTTATCAGTGTTTCTTGAAAATGTGGTTATATTTGCACCATATGATGCAAGAACCGATACAATACCCGCACCTATGCCGCTGCTTCCAGCACATACTATACCATTTTTGTTTTTTAAAGATATCATGATGTTTAATGTTATAAGGTGTATTAATAATTTTATTTAGTCCAAAAATTGGTAAATAAATGAAAAAGTTTTTCTCATAAAGTTTTTATAATGATATGGTTTACAATTAATAATGACTGAATTAACAAAATTTACATGGGATGGTGTTAAAAAGGAAAACCTTACCGACCTGTTATCAAGGCAGATGATTTACGGCGATAAAGTAATGATAGCCCGGCTTGAGATAAAAAAGGGTGCTGTTGTGCCTGAACACAGCCATGAAAATGAGCAGATGACATGGATTATGAAGGGTGCATTAAAATTCAGGATAAATGGCTCTGAAATTACCGTCGGAGAGGGTGAAATTTTAAGAATACCTTCAAATGTTAAGCACGAGGCAGTCGCCATTGAGGACACACTTGATATTGATATATTTTCACCGATAAGAACAGACTGGATAACAGGGGATGATGCATACCTGAGAAATAAAAAATAATCCATATTTAAAATAAAAGATTATTAAATATTATTTTTCATACCAAAATTTTAATAGACAATATATTATTTTAGCACATGAAAATAGACAGGGAATGGGGACGTTTAAAAAATGTGGTTATGCACTCCCCGGGCAATGAGGTAACATATGCGCTTTTTGCCCCAAAACACTTTCTTTTTGAGAGGCCTTTTAAATATTCAATGGCTGTAAGAGAGCATGAGAATCTTGTTAATGTGCTCAGGGAAAATGGTGTCCATGTGGACATTTTAAAGGATATTGTAATTAAAAAATCAGAGGATGATAAGAATTTCAGGAAAAAACTGGAGGATATTGCACTGTCTAAAATAAACTTTTCAGGCAACCAGCGGGCCGCACTTGAAGCAAGGAATTATCTGGAAAAAAACATAGATCATATTGATTCAGAATCACTTTTTAATGCAATTTTAATGAAATTTTCAATTAATCTGGATAATTATATTAATTCCCTCAAGTATCCGACTGTCGATTCCAATCTTCCACTGGCCAATCTCTATTTTATGAGAGACCAGCAGGCAGTTTCCAGCGGCATATTGATGGGAAGAATGCGAATGCGCCAGAGGGATGCTGAACCTGAAATTATGGAGTTTATCTTTAAGGATATATACAATGAAAATGTAAATAAAATTAATGATGGTTTTTTCGAGGGTGGTGATTTTATCCCTGCCGGCGATTTTGCCCTCATAGGCACAGGGAATAGAACGGACATTACAGGTGCCATTGAGGCCATTGGGTCTGGCGTTATTGATTTCGATGAGATTATGATTGTCAGGAATCCTGCATATGAGTTCTCTGATGCCAGCAATGTCATGATAAACATGCACCTTGATACGTATTTCAACATTGCCGGTGATGGCCTTGCGATAACATCGGTGCACCTTGCAAAACTTGCACATGGAGATGTTTATGTAAAAACCGGGGATGGTTATAAAAAGGACCATGAAACAAATTTATATGATTACATAAAATCCAAGGAATTTAATGTTATAGACCTTGATGTTGGCGAGCAAATTGCATACTCATCAAATTTTTTAACACTGAATGACAGAAAAATAATTGCCGTGGATTCAAGAAAGGTTCTAAAAAAATTAATTGAAACAAATGCCCTTGACAGTTATACAAAAAATATTGCAATTCACGACATGGAGAATTCAGGGAGAATGTTTCCGGACAGCAAAAAGGTTTTTGATGCCGGCATAGATGTCATTAAAATAGATTTAAGCGAGATTACCGGCGGGTATGGCGGGGCGCACTGCATGACATGTTCACTGAACAGGGATTAACAAAACATTAATTATTGCATGATAATATCTGAATTTTCTATGGATTAAGCTATGTTTTCCTGCTTTAACCATAAAAACCCCAAAATATTTTCCTGCCTCAAAAACTTTTAAAACAATAATAAACTATGCAATAATGAAAATCTCGGTACAGGTTAACACCCCAATATTGGGTAATTCAATAAAAGAAAAAATGAATGAAATATGCAGAAAAATTACAGGATGCGAAACCGTTTCTGGATATTCTGATGATGCCGACATAGTGCTCTTCATAGGGCAGCCCAAACCATCAAAGAAAACAGTATTTATGCAGAGCCTATCTGCTGGTGTGAACCATGTGGATTTCTCATTAATACCAGAAAACATAAAGATGGCAAGCAATGCCGATGCATGGTCTGTGCCGGTATCAGAGCATGTTATGGCACTTTTGCTTGCATTTACCAGAAAAATCTGTCAGTCAAATACAGAGCTGCACAATGGCATTTATAAAAGGCTTGATGATAAATCATACATTGTTTTAAACGGCAAAACCCTGGGCATACTTGGATATGGTGGAATTGGAAGACATGTTGCAGGACTTGCAAATGCATTTGGCATGAAAATAATAGCATATACAAGAACCTATAAACCTGATGATATATCTGAGTTTAAGATGCCAGATGAATTAATGAAATTATCCGATTTTGTATTAATATCACTGCCTTTAAATAAATATACAAGGAATTTTGTTGATAAAAGTTTGCTTTCAAAGTTCAATGGCTATGCAATAATAAATGTCGGCAGGGCTGAAATAGTGAATCATAGTGACATGATTGATTTTTTAAATAATAGCAGCGCATATTATCTCACTGATGTCTGGTGGGATGAACCAAAAATAAATGAAAAAATACCTGATAATGTGATCATAACACCGCATATAGGTGGCATGTCAGATAACATTGAACAGCAGTTTATTTATGCCTGCAAGAATATAAAAAACTTCCTTAATGGAAGTCCAAAAAACATTGTAAGAAGAGATGACTATATTTAATAAATATTTATTTTTAATATTTTATTCATGAATAACCCTATAAAGACATTTATTTTATAATGAAGAAAAATGAATATATAAAAAACTTTTTATTTAACCATATATATTCTTTTTTATGAACATTACTGAATTGTATGAAAAAGTTAAAAAAAATTATGATGAAAGGTATAGGATTCTTGAGGATTTAAGAAATATGAAACCGCCAGAACCATTCAACTGGGTTCAAGAAATTTTTGAAAAATTTTATGGTTCTGATAAAAATGCAGTGATATACTACAATATGGAAAATGAAATAGAAATTAAGGTTTCATATAACCGGTTGATTTCAAATTATAATAAATTAATTAATTTATTAAGGAAACATGGCATAAAAAAATCTGCTGTAATTTACTTAATGTCACCAGCATTAACAGAGCAGTGGTACATAATGCTGGCCGCCCTTAAGGCTGGATACACATTAATTCCACTGGCCCCAAATCTTACAGAATTTGAGCTAAAATTCAGGTTCTCAAGCATAGTACCTGATGTAATAATTGCCGATTCAGAGAATATGAAAAAGATATCAAGGTCATTGAAAAATAGGCCATTGAAGATATCAATAGGAAACTATGATGATGCCATTAACATTAAGGAGATAAATAATGAAAATAACACAGCTGAAGGCGAGAAATTATTCATTAATGATGTCTTTATAAAATACTTCACATCGGGAACGACCGGAATGCCAAAAACTGTGAACCACAGCGCAGTGCTTTATCCAATAGGACAATTATCAACAGCCACCGCAATAGGCATCAGGGAGAATTACATACATGTTAATTTAAGCTCACCGGGATGGGCAAAATTTTCATGGAGTTCTGTTTTTTCCCCACTGACAGCTGGTGCCACAGTGTTATCAATAGATTATTCCGGTAAGCTGAATGTTAGAAAATACCTTGAGGTGCTGGGTTCATACCATGTTAATTCCTTCTGTGCCCCGCCAACGGCCTGGAGGCAGTTTATCTCTGCAAATCTTGACGGAATTGAACTTAAGGATTTAAGGGAAACTGTAAGTGCCGGTGAACCTTTAAATGCCGAGATTATAAATAAATGGCGTGAGAAATTCGGAACAACAGTCAGGGATTATTACGGGCAGACAGAGAGCACTGCAATGGTTGCAAACCTCCCCGGAAAATCTGTAATTCCAGGATCAATGGGAAGGCCGCTGCCCACATACAATATTGTTTTGCTTGATGAAGAAATGAACGAAATTAACAAAAGCTTCGAGCCCGGCCTCATGGCTGTAAAAAATTATAAAGGCACATACGGTTTATTTTTAGGATACTCTGATGATGAGAAAAACAGGGAGGTCTTCATAGGAGATTATTATCTTACCGGCGACAGGGCATACAGGGATGACGATGGGAACTTTTATTTTGTCAGCAGGTCAGATGATGTTATAAAATCATCAGACTACCGTATTGGACCATTTGAGGTGGAGAGTGCAATAATTGCCACCGGTATTGTTTTGGAATCCGCTGTTGTTGGAAGTCCTGATAGGCTTAAATACCAGAAGGTAAAGGCATTTATTGTATTAAAGGATGGGCATGAGAAGAATGAGGAGACTGCCAGAACCATATTTAATGGTGTTAAAAAGTTGCTGCCATCATATAAATTGCCGGAAATAATAGAGTTTGTTAATGACCTCCCAAAAACAATTAGCGGCAAAATCAGGAGGAATAATCTCAGGGAAATTGAAAAGGAAAAAAGGGACAATAATATGATCGGCGAGTTTGAATATTTTATGAAAAAGTATTAGTATTTTTATATTTTATAAAAAGTAGTAGATTTCTTTTATTAATAATTATATTATATAAGTCTTTATGAATAAATTTAAATAATATATATAGTTTATATATGTTATATAGATGGTGTTTTTATGATAGAAGAAACCAAAAGAGAGAATGTAAACGTACAGAAAAAAAGCAATGTTCGGTGGATAATTCCAATAATGCTATTCATTGCAATAATGTTCAATTACGCTGACAGGGAAATATGGACAATAACAGCACCGGCATATGCCTTCGCCTTCGGCTGGACGAAGTCAATTTCCTCATACGGTGTTGCGGGAGCAGGAATATCAGAGTATTCATTAATTTTATTTGGCTGGTCACTTGCGTATGCACTCTTTAATTTTCCTGGGGGATCAATTGTTGATAAGCTTGGCCTGAGGAAATCCATGGCCACATTTTATGCCATATGGTCTGTTTTCACGGTGCTGACAGCTGCAACCTTTAATTTTATTTCAATGCTGATTGTCAGGCTTTTCATGGGTGCAGGAGAGGGACCTGTCTGGCCGGTAAACGCAAAAAGTGCGAAAACATGGACAAACAGGTACGATGAGTCAAAGGCATATACATGGGCTGGTGCAGGCCAGGCAGTTGGACCGGTTGTCGCAGCCACCATCGGCGTTGCGATATACGCATTATTTGGATGGCCCGCACCTTTCATATTCTTTGGTGCACTTGGCATAGTATTTGCACTTATATGGTATTTTTATGTTAGGGATACACCGGCTGAGCATAAGGGTGTAAATCAGGCAGAGCTTGACTACATAAATGAGGGAAAAAATCAGGAGCAGGTCAATGAAAAGAAGGTTGGCCCAAAGGATGCATGGAGAAAAACACTTAGAATGGTTTTTACAACACAGGCAGGCATCGGCACACTTTTAATCTTCCTATCATTTGGATATATTTTATACACATTCCTATACTGGCTGCCAACACTGCTGTTCTCTACATTTGTTCATTCAGTAACCACCAGCGGAATATACACAGCAGCGGTTGATACTGCCCTAATTGCGGGCTTCCTTGGATCCGGTCCTTTAAATGATGGGCTCCTAAAGAAATTTTCAAAGGTAAATGCCAGAAGAATAGGATCACTGCTTCCAATGAGCATAATGATTGTAATGATAGGCCTATCATACTTCACAGGAACAGCACACCTTTTAGTTCCAACAGTGCTTTTACTGGCGGCCGGCGCCGGGATGATGAACCTCACAGTTGGTTCATGGGCTGTTAATGCAATAGACCTTTCACCATCAGGTACCGCAGGCACTGTATATGGCTTCTATAATGGCATGTTAAACCTTGTTGGTGCATTCAATTCAATAATAGAGGGTGTTCTATTTATAAAATATGGCGCTGTTGTGGGTTTCACCAGCTCAATAATATTCATGGCGGTATTCATAGGCGGATATGTTGGCCTAATAAGAAAGAAAACGTGGAAGAAAGCCATGGATTTAAGGGATAAGCTTTCTGCTGAATAAAATAATTTTTTTAATAATTTGAATTTTCTAACTTATTATTTATCTTATAATGAATAAATATTTATTCTAAATATATTTTTAAATAGAGATTTTATGGTAAATATAAAAAACCTTGAATATATCAGGAAATTTTATGAGTTGTGTACCATATTTTGTGTAAATATAAACCCTCTATTAATAATGAAATGATCATTAAATAACAGGGAGAAATACCTCTTCTGAACCAAGGAGGTAATAAAATATGGAATATGACAATATAAACATATCGTATGTGGAGGACATAATAGAAAAGACAGTCAAAGAGAAACTAAAAATAATATAATAAATAAAAATTTAAGAATAGAGGAATTCAAAAAATAAATTTAAAACAAAGGCAAATAAAATATATCCATAGGCAAAAATTAATTTTAGGAAAGAATTTAAAAAATTCATGGATAATATTTATGATAAAATATAAGGTATACAATTTATAATATTCAATAATAAGGCTTACAATATTGATTATTGATTTAATAGATACAAATAAAAAATTTAATGGCATTTAAAATATACGATCCAGCAGTATAATTATTCAACGCTCATTAAATAACTATCTGAACTATTGTAGTTAAGACTCAACAAAATTTGGATATAAAATAATGAAAGGTGTAATTTGTTTTGAATGAATCTAAATGAATAACCTAATGCATTTTAAAATCTATTATGCTTTTTCTTTTTAATTCCTTTATTTTATCGAAATCGGAGTCTTCAGATATAATGATGTTTGCCTTTTGTGTTATTGCAGTTGCTGCATGAATTGAATCTCTTGGACTGGTTTTATACAGTTTCATGATAACCATTGAAAGTGCCAGCAAATCCTGATTTATATCAACTAAATTCAGTCCAGGCATATTCAAAAAAGCTTCACCGGCAGATATCGCATCTTCAAAATTTCTATTCTTTTTTATTATCCAGATGATCTCATCAAAGGTTAATTTGTTACCAAGATAATGCATTATGGTTATATAGATCAAATAATCATAAAAATAGCCATCATAGACATATTAACTATTAAAATCTGTATAATAATTCAATGAGTTACACTGGTTCTTAATAACTGGATGGCAACATATGCGTATCCAGATATCAATGGAAAATATGATATTTTAGTATTATAAAAAATACATAAATACAATGCTTCTCTGGAATAAAGAGATTATCTTGTAAGGTAATAAGGTCTTTAAACATAAATACAAGAAATGATGTTGAGGGTATATTTTTATAATAATTTTAAATTAAAGGAGGCATGTAAATGAGGTTAATAATTATGCAGCATGCTATTTTTAAAAATATATTTTTTAATCAACATTTACTGTTGCAATTTCCTCCACATTTCTTGATTTTATTAATGCGTATATTATTCCGAGTATAATCCATACACCTGCAGCTATTGCATATATTGAATAGGGATAAGATGGAAGCGGTACAAATGAATAATATATTGCCAGTATTAGAAATGCAGACCCTATTACCGGTATTATTATGTGCTGAAGAATCTTCATTTTTATTTTATTGGCCCTAACGTATCTTATGAGTGCGAAATTATTGATCATATGTGTTAGTATTAGCATTAATCCTATCATTATGAAAGGATAGACACCGCCGTTAAACGGCCCGAAGATGAGACCATTTATAAGTGCAAAGAAGAACCCAAATACTGTGATTAAAATTATTATTCTATGAGGTGTTTTATATTTTGGATGCGTTACCGCAAAATACCTTTTTGGAAATATTATATTATCCCTTGCCATGCCATAGGATGTTCTTGACAGTGAGTTATTAATCGCCAGACCAAACATGAAATAGCTATTATATATTATGACTGCAAAGGCTATTTCTGCTATTATGCCAAGATATTTTTTATACACTATTAAACCGGGGTCAGGTGATGTTGCAAATGTGCCCATATTTGACACGCCCCAGCCAACAGTAAGGGCATATGTAACAAGTATAACAGAAAGATCGATTATCATGACGAGCACCAGCGCCATTGGTATGTTTTTCTTTGGCTCCTTTGTTTCCTCTGCTATTGCCACCACCGATCCTGATCCCGCAAGGGTGGTAAATCCTATTATAAATGCAAGGAATACAGGCTGTAGCTTGCCGCCAACAGGTGCCAGTGTAAAAACTGAGGCTGTGTTTGATGGCCCTGAAAGGAAAATTATTATAATGCTGGTTATGACTAGAAATAGCACCTCGATTAATCCGGCTATCCATGCATAGTTCAATGATGGCTTTATTCCAAGGTATTCTATTATAAATACAAAGAACATAAATGGAAGTATAAAAACTATCCAGAGATATGGTATTGATGAAATCTGCGGTGTCAGAAGATATATCAATGATGATGAACCCAGAAACGCAAAGGCAGGATATGCAAGCATTTCATTGCCAAGGAATAGCCAGCCCGTAAAAATGCCCCATCTTTTTCCAAGGCCGTTTGCGGCAAAGCCATAATATCCCGCGGCGCTTGAGATGTATTTTGAAAACTGGTAATTGGTGTTCACCAGAAGAAAGTAACCGGCCCATGCGAGTAAAATGACCAGGGGCGTTGCACCAAGTGCTATTGCGGCCGTCCCTGTAATAAGCAGGGCGATATCAGCTGCAGGGGCAACGTGTGACTGCGACTGAAATACGGCATGGATTAAGCCCACGGCATTTCTCTTCAGTCCATAATTTTTAACAGGTTCAACATCCTTATTATCATCAACCATAAATAGAAATATTAGATAGGTGTTACTTAATCATTTCTATCATAACATAAATATATTATCAATAATTTACGAGAATTAGAATTTTTATTTCATCTTTCTAAAATTATGGATAAAATATTTAAGTAAAAGGTAGAGTGTCCAAACTTTCATAATTTGTTCGACAATTGTCATATTTATTAATTTGAAAATTATTGGTGGGATATGGCAGCGAACCACATCCCATTAATTATGCAAAGGTTGGATAAAATAGTTGCGGAGGATAGAATCAGAAAGTACTCAAATAAACTTATTGTGAAGATTATTGTAATTTTAAAGATATATGGAGTATCATACAGGTCATCTAAATACTTCTTCAATAACCATAGAGAATTCATGGAGTTATTGAATATAACTGATATACCAAACTTCAGGACATTATCTTATAGATCTTTAAGGATGGACTGGCATTATATAAATTCATCAATAATAGATATGATAAATCCTGATAATGATAATGCTGCAGTAGATTCATCAGTTGTAAAGACATGTAAGGATACCACAGCACAGCGAAGAAGGAAGAATGGAAAATACAAGGATCCTAAAAGTTCATGGGGATACAGCACCATGGGCTATGAATACGGAAGGAAGGTGCATGCAGTTATAGATACCGATTCATTATCTGTAATGGAATGGAAGATGACCACCGCATCTGCATATGGCAGGACTATAGCATTTGAAATGATGGATTCTGTAAGGAATTATAATTACATTTTAATGGATGCTGCATATGATTCCTCTGATATATATGATTATATTTTTGAGAATACACATTCTATACCTGTTATAGACACAAATAAGAGAAGGGGCATTGTTCAGGATAGATTAACATTCAACAGGAAACTGGGTATAGCATTAAGGAAAAAAGAATCATCAAGATACAAATTGAGGTGGGAGATAGAAAGGACATTTTCCATTCTTAAGGAAATACTGGGAATGGAGTACATCTGGTATGTTAGACACAGGAATTATGATGTATCAATTGGAGAAATAATAGTTTCATACAACTGCATTGTAATGGCAAATAAAATAACCGGAATCTCAGGGGGGAAAATAATGTACATCGTGAGTTAACGTATGTTTGGACACTCTATAAAAGGTATTTATTTGATCCCTAATTACATTTTATTCAGGTTGTTTTTATACCTCTCCGTGAACGTATTGTAATTTTTCTTATAGTCCGTCCATAACCTCTTGTAATCCTCGGATACCCTGCCTATAACCCTTGCCGGAATACCAACAGCTATGGATTCATCCGGTATTTTATCCTTGTTTTTAACAACAGCACCCTCGCCAACAGCAGCCCATGTGCCCACCTCTGCAAAATCAGAGACAGTAGAATTCATGCCTATTACAGCATAATCTCTTATTGTACCAGTATGTATAACCGATAAATGGCCAATGGTTACATGCTTTCCTATGTATGTTTTCTCACCAGGCCTTGCGTGAATCACACAGTTGTCCTCTACTGCAGAGTAATTATCTATCTCTATTGTGCCATAATCGCCCCTTAAAACAGCTCCCGGGCCAATCCATACATGATTGCCTATTATAACATTGCCTATGATTGTGGCATTTTCAAAAACATATGCGGTATCACTTATCTTTGGTATTCTTCCCTCAAACCCATAAATCATAATGCCTTAACTGTGCTGAATATATAAACATAGCGCATTTTTAAATGTATGCATTATAAAATTTATAACCTTTTTTAATCCAGTATTTACACTGTACATAAATTATTATTATTTATTATTACAGCAATTTTTTTTAATATTAATTTTCATTTACCATAAATATATATATTTCCCATAGTAATGTAATAATCTATAAATTTATATATAGAAAAAACGATATAAACATTTATGGAAAAAAATGGTAATGAAATTGAAACAGATTTACTTCCGAGGCTTGACCGGCTTCCATGGAGTTCGTGGCACTGGAAGGTATGGTTCATACTTGCCGGTGGAATGTTCCTTGAGGGGCTTGTACTCTCAATAGGCGGTTCAACGCTGTCAACAGTCGAAAAATTATTTTCCCTAACATCCAGTGAGGCCGTGGCACTCACACCAATATTCCTTGTGGGTGAGATGCTTGGCGGAATCCTTCTTGGGGCCATGGCCGATATACGTGGAAGAAAGCAGTTATTTATAATCACCATGGCAATAATAGCATTTGGATCACTGCTATCAGCAGCATCAGTGGATTATATAATGCTGGCAGCATCAAGGGCCATTGCCGGCTTTGGTATAGGTGGTGAGCTTGGATCGGCAATTACAGCGCTTGAGGAGTTTTCACCGTCGAAAAACAGGGGTTTTTCAGTTGGAACAGGAAACGGTGTCATGTTTGATTTCGGCACATTTATTGCAGGATTTGTGTCATTTTTTGCCATTGCATACCTGCCATTGAGCTATGGCTGGAGGATAGCATTTTTAACCGCCGTGGTTCTTGCAGTTTTCATATTCATTGCAAGGCTTGATTTACCGGAATCAATAAGATATTTATTAAGGAAGGGCAAGGTTGACGAGGCGGAGCTTCTGGTTATTGGCATAGAGAAAAAAATAGAGGAGAAGAAGGGTAAATTATCCCCTGCAAATGGAACTGTAAAGGTTCCGGTTGACTATGGAAGACCGCAGGCATCAGAGGGCTTCAGTGTTATATTTAAAAAATACAAAAAGAGGATAGCATTATCATGGATACTTAACTTTACAGAAACATGGCCATATTACGCCGCATTTTCAATTATACCATTAATATTCACAAATATTTATTTCATAAAGTCAAAGGATACTGGATTAATATTAAGCGTGGTGTTGGGTGCCGGCGTTCTCGGCGTCTTTGTCTGGGCATACCTCCTTGATATTATAGGCAGAAGGCCGGTGATAATGCTCACATACATCCTTGCAGGCATAGTTGCAATTATACTTGGCGCCCTTGTGCACAGCATAGACTTCATTGCATTCATTGCAATTCTTTCAATCATGTACTTCTTTACATACGCTGCTGCGGCACTGCTTTATCCGCAGATAGGTGAAATGTTTCCAACAAGGGCAAGGGGTTCCGGTGTTGGAACCGCAATAGGATTCGGCAGGCTTGGTGGAATCATAGGGCCATTTGTCCTTCTGGCGCTCCTGTCGCATGGGCTTTTTTACGTCTTTGTTTCAACCGGAATTGTGCTAATTATCGGTGGAATAGCGGAGGTTATTCTTGGGCCGGAGCTTAAAAAGGAGAGCCTTGAGAAGGCATCAAATGATTACTGATTTTTTAAAAATTCTATTATTTTATTTTTTTCCTCCAGTGAGTTTAATGATAAATCCGCATTTTTAAGTTCATCTATTTTATATATTCCTGTGGCGACAGCAATGGCCCTGGCCCCTGCATCCCTGGCAGCCTTTATGTCCAGCGGCGTATCACCAATTAAATAAACATTCATTAAATCGATTTTAATGCCAAGCCTTTTTAATGCATACGAAACCAGTTCTGATCTTATCATACTGTCACTTCCATAGCCCCCTGTGGAAAAATATTTGGATATTCCGGCCTTTTCAGCACGAAGTTCCGCAACGCCCTGTATGTTTCCTGTTAAAAGCCCAAGTGTGTATCCAAGGTCATAAAATTCTTTCAATGCAGTGTTTACACCATTTAATAATTTATAATCCTCTGGTTTTATATTATTTTTGACATATTCAAGCATTATTTTAAGTGCATCGTTTATATGAACTGATATTTTGGCATCATCAAGCCCTGCCCTTTTCAGCAGTCCGTATAATATGCCGGTATCTGTCATACCGTGCCTTGGAAATGAATAAATATCAGTTTCAACACCGTAAACCTTCCTGCAGGCATAATTAAAGGATTCTGTATGTGTCGGCGATTCCTCCATTAGCGTTCCATCAACATCAAATAAAAGGAGCTTTTTCATGGAGGCTTATTCATAATTATAATATATTGGTTATGTTTAAAATGGAAGAATGATAACCATTGTAATATATTTCATTCATAAAATATGGAATAAAACTACTACAAGGATTATTATTATTTTTATGTCCATAACCTAATGGGGAAATGCTAAATAACCGATGTTTAATTTTTTTAACCTAATTAAAACTTCAAAAATCGATAATAAACATAATAATTATATGTGTTATATTTAAGATTTTTGTTTTATGTATATTAACATAAATACTTGCATAATTTAAATGGAAATCCAATTAAAAAAGGATTTTCCATATAAAATGAAAATTTTTAAATATTAGACATATTTATATTTCTTCGTTTATATAATATTTAATTATCGGCAATAATCGAAATATTTTGAATATAAGCAACATACTTTATATATAATGACAAAATAAATCGATGATGACAGATAAAAAAAGTGCCTTGGTTCTGTGGTTTAATGAGATAGATAAAAATGATGTTGGTATTGTGGGTGGAAAATCCGCAAACCTTGGTGAGATGGCAAGTACCGGAAAGATACCTGTGCCAAATGGTTTTTCAACAACGTCAAAAGCATATAATGATTTTATAAATTATAATAATTTAAAGGATAAGATACAGGGTATTATAGAGTCAACCAATGTCGATGATACTAAATCACTGAACGGTGCCAGCAAGGCCATTAAGGACCTTTTTTTAAAGGCAAAATTCCAGAAGGAATTTGAAAACCAGGTCAGGAAATGCTATTCAAAGCTGATACAATCAGAGGGAAATGTGTTCGTTGCGGTAAGATCATCTGCAACATCAGAGGACCTTCCGGACGCAAGCTTTGCCGGGGAGCAGGAAACATACCTTAATGTAAAGGGTGATGACGAGGTCCTTGAGAAGATAAAGGAATGCTATGCCAGTTTATTTACGCCGCGTGCAATATACTACAGGCAGAAGAAGAATTTCTCACACTTCCAGATAGCACTCTCGGCAACAGTCCAGAGGCAGGTCTTCTCTGAGGAATCAGGTGTTATGTTCACACTTGATGTATCCAATGGCGATACATCAAAGATTGTTATAGAATCAAGCTATGGTCTTGGCGAGTATGTTGTTGGCGGCACGGTGACACCTGATACATTTTATGTTGACAAGGCAACAATGAAGATAGAAAAAAGAATGATATCGAATAAAAATAAGATGCTCAAGTGCCTTGAAACGGGTGGAACCGAGGAGCTTGTTGTCAGCTCTGATAAGGCCATGGAGCCGTCCCTTAATGATAGGGAAATCCTTGAGCTTGCCTCCTATGGAAAGGAAATAGAGGCACATTACAGCCACGCAATGGATATTGAGTGGGCCAAGGATTCAATTGATCATAAAATTTATATTGTCCAGGCCAGGCCTGAGACCGTATGGAGCAATAAAAAAACAGGTGATAATAAAATGGAGGTTAATGAGGAAAATGTTGAGAATGATGTTATATTGAAGGGTTTGCCAGCATCTCCCGGTAATGTTACCGGAACGGTCAAGGTTCTTTCATCACCGGATGAGATTTCCAAATTTAACAAGGGAGAAATTCTTGTCACTACAATGACAGCACCTGACTGGGTTCCTGTCATGGAAAAGGCCAAGGCAATTATTACAGATGAGGGTGGATTAACATGCCATGCAGCAATAGTTTCAAGGGAGCTTGGGGTTCCATGCATAGTCGGTACATCATCATTTGGAAAGAAGGCCACTGATATTTTGCATGATGGTGACGTTGTCACTGTTGACGCCTCCAATGGCGTCATATACTCTGGTAAATTTGCACAGGAGGAGGAAAAGGAAGAGGAGGAGGTAAAATACCAGGAGCCTGAGATAATAACAGGCACAAAGATCATGGTTAACATGGGAGAGCCATCACTTGCACCAAGAATAGCAAAGCTTCCTGTTGACGGTATAGGCCTCATGAGGGAGGAATTTATATGGACCGAAATAGGAGAGCACCCATTATCATTAATTAAGAACGGCCGTGGCGATTACTTTGTTAACAAACTTTCAGATGCCCTTGTGAAAGTATGCAGGGCGTTTGCACCAAGGCCTGTTGTGCTTAGATTCAGCGATTTCAAATCTGATGAGTACAAGAATTTAAAGGGTGGATCAGAATTTGAGCCGGTAGAGGACAATCCCCTTCTGGGATGGAGGGGCGCATCCAGGTACTACGATGAAAAATACATGGAGGCATTTAAATTAGAATTAAAGGCCGTAAAAAAGGCAAGGGATGAGAACCTGCTTAAAAACCTCTGGGTCATGATACCATTTACAAGAACCGTTGAGGAATTAAAAAAGGTTGTAAAGATAATGGAGGAAAACGGCCTTGAGAGAACCAAGGATTTCAAGCTCTTCCTTATGGCAGAGATTCCAAGCAATATAATACTGGCAGATAAATTCAATGAATATGTGGATGGATACTCCATAGGTTCAAATGATTTAACAATGCTAATGCTCGGTTCTGACAGGAACAACGGCAAGATGAGCTCAATGTTCGATGAGAGAGACCTTGCAATAAAAAGGGCAATTAAATACCTTATTAAAATTGCACACAGGGATGGAAAGATCGTATCAATATGCGGCCAGGCACCATCACAATACGATGAGATCGTCGATTTCCTTGTCAGGGCTGGCATAGATGATATTTCTGTTAATCCAGACACAGTTGTGCATGTGAGAAAACTTGTGGCTGCTGTTGAGAAGAGGGTGCAGGTTGAGGCAGCCCTTGGAGAGGTTTATAAGGATGATGACTGGGATCTTCCCTTATAAAAATATATTTTCCTGTTTTAATTTATAATTTTTCTTTAATATGTATGATGATGTTAATTTTTCAAAATTAATAATAACATAACCTGAATTAAAGAGCCTTTTAAGGATATCCCTGTATTGAAGCTTGATTTCAAGTGCCTTTTTTATGTCATAATTTTTTAATGATATAAAATCTGGAAATATTTTCAGGCCAATGGTTGATCCTAAATTATTTAAATTAAATGAGACAATAAACTGTGATGCATCAATAAAATTTATGTACTGCACATTATCATAGGACCTATCATAATCATCATTAATGTACCATTCGGCAACAAGCCTGTCCGTTGGGAGCCCTGCGTTGATACCGTCATGCATTTCACCGTAAAAATTATCAATGTAGGTCCTTGAAAATGCACCAAGTTTGTTAATATTAAAATAGGCGTTGAGGCTCATCATGGGGTCAAAGGTCCATGCAATGAGGTCATATCCATATTCCCTCGCAAGCTCCATCTGCTTTTTCTTGAGCATATAGCCAACACCAGAATACTTTTTGTCCGATATAACACCGGTCATATGTGAATATAAATATGTTTTTCCATGCCTGTAACCGGGATATGAAAAACTGATGCCAACAATCTCTGAATTATCATATGCGGCCAGTACAAAACCTCCATGATATGCCATTGAATGTATTGTATCCTTAAAGCCGTTTAATGCACTGTCAGTGTTCCATGCCGATTTAATGACATCCATAAATGCGGAGATTTCAGAAGGATCCTGAATTTTTTCTATTTCCATATGTTACTGCTGATGTTAAAACCGGATATAACTATTTCCAATAATATATGAATTTATTATATGGAAAAAAATGGTTTTATAAACATTATAGTTACTATGTGTAAATGATAATTTTATTGTTCGCCTACAGGGGCATCAAACATCCCAAAGCCGGAGTAGCAGAGAGAACTATTTATGGGGTCGGAGAAGACTGATTAAATTAAATATGGATGTTAATCTGGCTACCTTAGAGGTTGTGTACCATATTTGTGTATTTATAAATAATACCTCCTATTGAACATCTCCTTAATTTCATCATGGCATTTATAGTATCCGTTCATCTTCCTGAATGCATGCTTAGAATTGAATTCTATTGATTTTAAATAGAATATTTTCATTGCAAAGTCCCCACCAGGGAATGATGATACTGTTTTTATCCTTCTTCTTATTTCCTCATTCATTATTTCTATAATATTTGTTGATTTTAATAAATTCCTTATTCTTGATGGATAATCATAGAATCTTAATAATTCACCTAACTTTATTTCAGTATTATATATTATATTAGGATACTTATTCTCCCATTTATTCTTAAACTCATTGAATTTACCTATGGCCTCTTCCTTATTATTGCACCTAAACATTTTATTTGCATCATCCATTATTTCTATATCCTTTTCCTTTACCTTTGATTTTGGTTATGGATAGAAATCATGAAAAACCTTATTTAGCCTCAGCTATATGACGATATAGCTGTGAGAATCGGAGGCGGTTTTCTTTAAACTTGGCCTTCGAGGCCGCTGGATAGAATAGCCGCCCTTCGACTCGATTTCTTACCTTATTTAATAAGGTGAATAGGAGTTTGTCGAGTCTTCGATTCTAAATCTCACAGAATCACGGAGGTGATTGATATAGTAATAGGTTTGGATGTACATAAACATTCCGTATATGCTACGGTATTAAATGATAATGGAGAGCTCGTTATACAGAGGAACACGGAAAATAATATTTCTGTACTGGATAGTTTTTTAAATGATTATAAGGAACATGATATTGTAATAGAATCATCAACATCAGGGAAATATTTATCAAAGGCGTTAATGAAATTAAATTATAAAATACATTTAATAAATCCTGATAAAATATCAGCAATAGATGGTTTTAAGAAAACTGACAGGGAAGATTCATACAAACTTGCATACCTTTACAGGATCAATGCATTAAAGGAAATATACATACCATCAGAAGAAATAGAAAATATCAGGACTTTAGTGAGGTACAGGCATTCCCTTGGAGAGGAGATAACAGTAAAGAAGAATCAAATACATGCAATATTAGCATCATATGGAATAATAATTAAGGCAGCAGACCCATTCGGCAAAAAGGGATTAAGGGAAATCAGCAATAATTATAATAAATTGAATTCCTCCGATAGAATTGTATTGAGATCACTGCTAAGTGACATATCAGGCATAAAATCCAGGGAAAAGGAAATAGAAACAGAATTATCAAATATAGCTGTAAACAATAATAATATAAAATTATTGATGACAATTCCCGGAATCAATTATTACTCTGCATGTGGAATATACTCTGAAATAGGGGATATCTCAAGATTTAAGAACAAGGAAAGATTTGCATCATATACAGGTTTAATACCTAAAGAGTACTCTTCAGGAGAGAAGGTAGTAAAAGGGCATATAACAAAGCATGGGCCATCAATATTAAGGTTCTTCCTAACAGAAATATCACACATAATTATAAAATATACAAAGAAGTTCAGAACTAAATACCTAAGCATTGTAAGAAGATTAGGAAAGAAGAGGTCCATAATAGCAATAGCAAGGATATTAGCAGAGACAATATTTACCATGCTTAAAAATAATACAGGTTACATTGACTATGAAAGGAATAAAACAGATCTAAAAAATATTGATTATTCTTATTATGATAAATTGGAAAGCCTTGCAATAAGGAAAAGAAGGGCTATGGAATATACATTATTAAAAGGCAATAATGATATAAAGGGGGATTCAGCAAATTTAAAATACAATGGAGGCATAAAAGATTGTTAAGTAAAGGTTTTTCATAGGAGTTTAAAGTTAAACACATCTAAAGAGCTCTATATAAAGACGGATTTATATAAATATACAAAGGTGGGTAATGTAAAATGCCTGGAAGAATATGGACTGGTGAGGAGAAATTCAATATTATAATGGAATTATTCCAGAATCCAAATATTACAATAGCAGAAATATCCAAGAACCATGGAATAGCAGTATCACTATTTTATAAATGGAGGGAACAGTTTTTAGAAGGAGGCAAAAAGGGATTGGAAGGAAAGGATCCTGATAAGTCTTTAATGAAGGAGAATGAGAATCTTAACTCAATAATAGGTGAAATGACCATAGCAAATGAAATATTAAAAAAAATTATATGAGGAGGAAAAGATGAGTTCGGTGAATGAGATGAATAATAATGGAATTGAAGTAAAAAAAGCATGCTATTATTCTGGAATTAACAGGATAACATACTATTACAGGAGGAAGCATGAAAACAATGAAGATAGGAGATATATAACAAGGATTGATAATAATTTTTATAAAAATCAAATTTTGCAATCATAAGAATTTTAATTTTTTAAAAACTGGCAAAAAAATTTTATTTCAAGTTCAACAGTATTTTTGAATACATTGATAATTTTATCATTTATATTTTCATTATTTATTATATCAATCATGAAATTAACAAATATTCTTAAATCTTCGGAATGCAGCTTTTCCCAGGTATTTATATAATCATTTTGAGAATTCTTATTTGAAAATGTTTCAAGGTAAATCCATTCACCTGCAAGGAGCATTGATAATATTAATACAAAATCGTTGGAATTTATTACTTCATCCATGAAATTTATGTATTCTTTTGTGCATGTTGATAACTCAATATTTTTAGAATTTATGTTATTTTTAACAAAAAAATCAGTAAAAAATTTTATCTCATCATTCTCAACAATGTGTTTGAACCGTCTGAATTTTTCAGCATAATTATCATTTGATATATCAATCAATTTATTTAAAACTTTTATATCCTCAAGTACAAAAAAATAATCCTGAATAAAATATTTTTTTAGCAAATTTTCCGGGCAGTGGTTTTCAATAAGAAGTCTTGCAAATTGAGTGTTAACCGCCTCTTTAAATCTGGAATTTCCTATTAATTCCATTGAATTATCTGGCATAATTTAGTATGCATTATGTTATTATTAATCTAATTATTTGTTTTTCCATAACTTATTCTATTTAAGCCCGCAGAAATATTAATAATATAAAAAATTTTAAATCCATGAATTCTGAAAACAGTCTAAAATCAAACCAGATCGGATCGTGGCATGATATATACCGGCGTTTCACGTACAGTACTTGTTGCCTAGGGCAGTAAACCATGATTTTTGCTTTAAATGGAATTATTTTTTTATTATTCATTTATAAATAAATTTATGGTCAGAACAAGCCGAATAATATTAAAATTTGTAAATTTTATTTTGTTTATCCTTCAAGCTATCGTTATATATACAAAAATATTTTAATAAAATCATTAAAAAAAATGAATGTATTTATTTTTAACATCAATAAAGCTGTCAAAACTCCCATATCTTTCATTTATTTTATCCATAACTTCATTATTAATATTGCTAAAATGCGTTAGTGGCATAATATTATAATTAAATTCGTTAAAAACATAAACAGATATGTTAATTGGTTTAATATTATCAAAAAAATAAACATAGGACCTCTTCATGTTATGCCTTATGGGCCAACCATAAATATCTGGTACCTCAGGTATATACTGCTTTGCTATTATTTTTCCATAGAATACAAGATCCTTTTTTCTATAAAATATAATTTTGTCGTTAATGTTTATCATGTTATAATAATCTATTAATGTCCTTCTTAACCCGCAGCCATAAAATTTTTCCTTTAATCCTAAAATTTTTTTATTCTCTGGCGTTAGATATTTTTCAATGTCCTTATATAATATGCCGTTATTTATCATTTCGAGCAGTTTTTTATATGATTCCTCCTCGCTCTTTGGCGCAATAAACACACTTGACATTTGATGATAATAACCATATAAGAATTAAAATTTATTCAAAATGTTAAAATATGAATTAAATATTTATTTTATAATGCCTCAGTTTATAATTTTCATTGACTTTGATTACTTCTTTGCACAGGTAGAGGAGATATTAAATCCAGAAATCAGGGAAAAGCCCGTTGTTGTCTGCGTTTATTCCGGAAGAACTGAAACAAGCGGGGCGGTTGCAACATCAAATTACCTTGCAAGGAAGATCGGCATAAAATCGGGAATGCCACTTCCACAGGCAATGAAAATAGGAAAGGACAGGGCCGTTTTCCTGCCCATAAGAAAGGATATTTACAAGGAATGGTCTGACCATATCATGGATATAATTTCCGAATACTCTGATAAAATTGAAATTGCCAGCATTGATGAGGCGTATATTGATGTAACAGATTCATGTAAAGATTTTAATGATGCTGTTAACACAGCACAAAAGATTAAGGATGAGATATACAATAAAACGGGTGTAAGGGTATCTGTTGGTGTTTCAGTTAACAAGGCAATAGCAAAGGTTCTTGGTGACATGGCAAAACCCAATGGTATAAAGTCTGTTGGGCCATCAGAGATTCAGGATTTTCTAAAGGGCCTCGAGATTAGCAAAATACCTGGTGTTGGCAAAGTAATAGGGCAGAGGCTAAATGATGCTGGTATTAAATATATCACAGATGTAATCAATGCAGATAGGGATCAACTTATCAACATAATTGGAACTGCCAAATATAATTATCTTTATGATATAGCAAATAATACATACAATAAACCTGTAACACCAAGGGAGAAGAAAAATTTTGGTAGGTACATGACATTGCCTGAGAATACAAGGGATGTGAATATCATCATACCATATGTAAAAAAGGCAATTGATTCAGCATATGAAAAGGCACCAGGCCTGCCATCTGAGTTAAGCCTTGTTGCCATTATGGAGGATATTTCAATACTATCAAGGTCATATACAGGTGCAAGAATAGATAAAAACCGCGCACTTGAAATAGCAATAGGTCTATTAAACAGGATCATCAACGAGGATCAGAGAAATATAAGAAGGGTCGGCGTCAGGCTTGGGAAAATAACAAAAAATGAAACACTGGATGATTTTTTTTAATAATTAGAAATTTATTAGAATAAACACAATTTATATCCTGAAAATGTGGTAATAAAAATATTTAGATATTTTAAACGTCTTATGCCATGTTGTTAATATATGTTTATAACATAATGCTTAAAAATGATATGCGTGATGATTTATTAAAATCATTCAAATTGCTTGATAAAAATATTTATGATCTTAGAATAGGGAAAAATCATGTTGAAATTGCATCATATGATTATATTAACAGGGTTGTGGCAGACCTCTTTTCAAGGAGTTATAAGGTAATTAATGTCGATAATTTTAGTAATAACAAAAATTTTTATGATGGATTGGAACTGATGAATAATGGCATGTACTGGCTTGCCCATGAGGTTCTTGAAAATATATGGAGAGATTCATATGGAATTGAAAAGGAAACCTTAAGATTCCTGATATTAATATGCGCCGCAAATGTGCATAACCAGCGTGGGCATCAGGAAACTGCAAAAAATGTAGTATCAAGGGCATTGAAAATTAAAACATTAAATGAATATAATGGCCTGAATATATCATTGCTGAGGCAGAGATTAATTAATAATGGATGGATAAATATTGATAACCTTTAGCCTATTTTATTATTGAGATTAATATTTTTTTAATTTACTTCATAATTGCACAATTCGACAAAAAATATATATAGCTAGACACAATCTATCATATTGCACATGGCCAATATAGTTGATAATTTTATTAATGTACCCAATCAGAAGGAAGCAGATTTTTGGACAGACAGAATAATTGACCACATAAGAGAACTTGCATACACTGGAAAACCCACTGGAATTTTTAATCCTTCAGATAGCGGCAATAGAATACTGGACAAGATATATTTCAAGAATATGCCTCTAGATTTGCGTTCCACACTTGCAGGCACAGAGATAAATTTCAAGGGACTGGAACTTTCTGTTCCGCTTTATTTAGGTGACATGTCCTTTGGTGCCCTAAGTGGAAATCCAAATATAGCAATTGCAAGGGCGGCAGAGATTACAAAAACCTTTGCCGGTACCGGTGAGGGGGGCCTTCTTCCGGAAATACGTGATAATAGGAGAATATATGTCCAGTGGGCTTCCGCCAGATTTGGCGTGGATTATAAAACCATAAATTCTGGTTCAGGGATAGTCATAAAGATCGGTCAGGGTGCCAAGCCCGGCATAGGAGGCCACCTCCCAGCGGGCAAGGTTACCGAAAAAATATCAAGGGCAAGAAGAATACCTGAGAATATAGATGCAATCTCACCGGCGCCCCACCATGATATATACTCCATAGAGGATTTATCACAGAGGATAGAGGCATTAAAAATAGCCACAGGAAAACCTGTATTTGTAAAGGTTGCGGCAACAAATTATATACCATATATAGTTACCGGAATTGCCAGATCAGGTGCCGATGGGGTCATAATAGATGGACAGGGGGCAGGCACAGGCGCAACCCCCGAGGTAATCAGGGATAACCTTGGCATTCCAATTGAGCTTGCCGTTGCATCATCCCATGATGCGCTTGTCAGGGAGAATTTAAGGGATAAATTTAGGATAATAGCCGCAGGCAGGGTTACCGGTGCACTCGATGCGGCAAAGCTGTATGCTCTGGGTGCAGATGTGGTCAGCATGGGCACGGCCATATTAATTTCCATGGGATGCATCATGGTAAGGAAGTGCAACCTTGGGTTCTGCCCCACGGCTCTTACAAATAAAATAGACGGTAAAAGAATTTATGATGTTGATTTCGGCATAAACAATATAGTCAATTTTATAACAGGTTTCAGGCTTGAGCTTGCGGGCATTCTGGACAATCTTGGATTTAATTCCATAAAAGAATTAACAGGCAGGAAGGATTTGCTTGCGGCAAAAAATATATCAAAAGGAGCTGCGGATGTTCTTAAGATTCATGCAGAATCCAATTCAACTATAATGCTTGATGACTTCAAACCAAATAAAAAATACCTCAATGAGATTATTACAAAGGGCGAGGTCCCCATAACAAGCATGGGAAGCACAGCATCACCGGAGGTTGCCAGACCATCAAGGATAATTGATTTTCTCAGGCTTGATGGGGCACAGGTTACAAGGCCGCCCATTGATCCATACAGGGAAAATATAGATACCAGTTTTTATCTGGCGCATGGCAGGATTAAAATTCCAATGCCGGTTATAATTGATGCTTCCTCAGAGCCGGAGGATGTTAGGTCGTCGCTTTACTGGGCATCAATGTTCACAGGTAGCGTTATCGTTGATAAATCGTATAAAAAGGGATTCAAAAAGATGACAATATTAAAAAATGGTAATTTGCTTGTAAAAAATAATATAAGATACGGCCCTGCCGGAGGTCATGGTCTGGATGGCTTCATAATATTCCCTGAAAAATATCAGGAATTGAGGCTATCAGACCTTGACATAAATCTGAAAAACAATGGCACAAGATACAATTTCGATCTTCTTGTTTACCTTAATAATTTGAGAAATACCGGTGACATAATTAAATATCTTGCACTTGGTGCGGATACCATCATACTCAACGGAGGCATTTTCACGGATGCACTTAACAACAATTATTCAAATTTAAATGAAAAAGCATTAAATTTTCTGATTGTCATTAGAAGGGAACTTGCATTAATTGCCGGTGCCATGGGTGTATCAAATTTGCAATATTCTGTCACAGGCAACAGAGAATTAATGAGGGGCGTGAATCTTGATATCGATATAGAGTCAAGAATAAAAGTTGATGAGGCGGGTTCACTATGAATTATTCTCCATCAAGCTGCGGTCTCTTGGGTGTTTTGAGGAAAATTGATTCAAAAAAGATATGCGGAAATAATGTTGCAAATTCCCTTGAGCTAATAAAATACAGGGGAAGCGATAAGGGGTCTGGCTATGCTGCATTTAATCTGGATTCAAACAATTATTATACAATAAAAACATTTTTTAATGGCACCGAGGATGAGATTAAAAAGATATTTGCTGAAAAAGGCATATACCCAGATAATGTAACATTTGAGGATGCAGGCAATACAAAGAGTTACTGCTTTAATGTTTCATTATATAATAATGAGGATGCACTTGATGAAATTAACGATGAACTCTGGATTAATGGCAGTGGCAGGATTTACAGTGCAGGAAAATCACTTAATGTCTTTAAGGGTGTTGGGTTTCCGGCAGATGTTGCCAGGGCGTTCAATATATATGATAAGGAGGCCGATATGTGGCTGGCCCATACAAGGCAGCCAACAAACTCACCCGGAAATTATCCATACTGGTCCCATCCATTCTCATCATTTAATATAGCAATAGTCCATAACGGTGATATAAGCTCATTTGGTGCAAACAGGGAGTTTTTAATATCAAGGGGAATGAGGAGCTTTGTTGGCACTGACAGCGAGGTTATAGCCTTTTTATTCAGGGAGCTTTTAAGGGACTTTGATTTAATAACAGCCGTGAAGATAATGTCAAACAACTGTGATGACCCTGTTATAAAATACAAGTACCGTGGTGCAGTGCTTGATGGGCCATATACATTAATTATCGGATATGATTCCGGCGATGATTTATACATGATATGCCTTACAGATAAGACAAAACTCAGGCCTGTTATTTTGGGTTCAGATGAAAATAATTATTACATTGCCAGCGAGGAGAACCAGATAAGGAATATTAACAAAAATGCCACGGTATGGCCCATGGAGCCCGGTTCATATTTTATTGCATCAATGAAAAAGGGAATAATAAGCCATGGAACGAGACATAAAATAACAGATTATGTTTATTCATATAATGATGCAGATATAGATGCATCATCAGTAAAATACAATGATCTTGATTCGCATATTATGGCGTTAAATAAGCATGATATTATAATTTCAAATGTACTGGGCCACAGATACATAGGCATGAAATTCCCTGCTGGAAATAAACATATAAAATTATATGGAAACCCCGGGAACTGCCTTATGAACCTTAATTATAACCATGATGTTGATGTGTATGGCAACGTTGCTGATGACTGCTGTGATACAATGACTGGCGGAACCATAAGAATTCATGGAAATGCCGGCGATGTTTTTGGACAGGCCTTTCAGAACGGAAAAATATTTGTGCTGGGCAACGTTGGAAACAGATCAGGCCTGCAGATGAGGGCATACATGGATTATAAACCAGTAATGATCATTAATGGTGGATTTGCCGACTATCTTGGTGAGTACATGTCCGGGGGCATTATAATATCATTTGCAAACAACAATGCATATACAGGTAAATATATCGGTTCCGGCATGATAGGCGGGAAAATAATAATAAGGAAAAAAATTAATAAAAAGTATGTTGGACTGCAGCCATCACAAGAATACGTAAGAAGCATGCTCATGGCTCTTAGAAAGGCATCCATAATAGACAATGATTTTTACATTTCAATGAAAAACAAAAACATAATTGACATTTTTGACAAACTCCCTGATGAGGCAAAAAAATACGTTAGGAAGATGATGAGCAAGCATGAAATTCCAAGTTATGAGTACAGAAAGCTTAATCAGGATGAAATTCAGGAGGTTAGAAATTTAATCAATGAGTTTGATTCATCCATGGGAACAAAAAATATAAAATATCTGGATTCAAAATTCACGGTCATAACACCGCGTTATTAAATGACACGGCTTGCATTTTTACCTGTTAATATTTTAATTTTTTGAATTTTTGTTCCTAAAATAAATTTTTTATAATAAAATGACAGAAAAATCATGGTAAATTATATTATGCATTTTAGGTTTATATTATATGCTTAATGGAAGTTTTTTGACGATGTTCCTAACAAATACGTCGTGGTTAAGCAATGGCAATAATGGATGGATGCTTACTGCAGCAACCCTTGTAGGTCTACAGAGCATACCAGGGCTTGCACTTTACTATGCCGGGCTAACAAAAAGAAAATACATGGTCAATGCAATGATGATGGCCCTTTATGCATTTGCTGCCGTTCTGGTAATATGGGTTATTGCAGGCTATAACTTCGGGTTTGGCACATCAAGCATTTTAAAGATAGATGGTTATTACATCCTTGGAATTCCAACGCCGGCAATGAGCGGGGGCTTTATCGGGGGACAGGCCATTGTTGGCCCGCTTAAGCAGGCACTTACGATTCCAAACTCAACTGTAATGTTCTTCCAGTTTGTTTTTGCCGCAATAACACCGGTGCTTCTGATGGGGGGGATACTTGAGAGGATGAACTTCAAGGCATGGATGATATTTGTTCCTGTTTGGTCGCTTCTTGTATACAGCCCTGTTGCCTACTGGCTCTTTGCAGGTGGGTGGCTGAACCAGCTTGGCGCAGTGGATTTTTCCGGTGGCTATGTAATACATGTTGATGCGGGCATAGGCGCACTTGCCGCTGCAATTGCCATAGGGCCCAGAATCAAGGAGGAAATGCACATGAAGGCAAACAACCTTGCCCTTGTCATGCTTGGACTTGGCCTGATATGGCTCGGCTGGGATGGCTTCAATGGTGGTGACCCGTATGGAAGCACAATTGATGCGGGCATTGCAATAATAAACACAAATGTGGCAACGGCCGTGAGCATGATTACATGGATGATGATGGATATGAAGTTCTTTAAAAAGCCGTCATTAATTGGTGCATCCGTGGGCGCCATTGCGGGGCTTGTCGGAATTACTCCTGCTGCAGGATACGTGAATATATACGGTGCCATGGTAATAGGAATAGCAACCGGAATAATACCATGGATATTTTTATATAAAATAGAACCAAAATTCAGGGTTGATGACACCCTTGGTGTGTTCTCCTCACATGCCGTTGCGGGTGTTGTTGGCGGGCTTCTTACAGGTGTTCTGGCCGACCCTGTTGTCACACAGTACGTAGACCCGGGATTGAGGGGCGCAATATACGGTGATTTCTATCAGCTCGGCATACAGGCATTTGCTGCTGTGGTCGTCATAATATATGTATTTGCACTCACCTATGGAATACTAAAGCTTATAGGTGTGTTTATACCATTAAAGGAAAAGGAGGAGAATCTTAAGATAGGAGATATGGCAATACATGGGGAAACTGGATTTGACATGTCATACCCGCCATCAAATGCCGAGATAGAAAGGTTTTCAATGGAGGAAAATGCAAAGAAGGCAGAGGGAAATAAGGGAAACTAATAAAATAAATTTTATAATTTTTTAATCTCATTTAAATAATAAATAAGGTCGTCAAGGTCTCTTAAGATGTGCAGAATATCAATATTAATTGATTCCATCATTGTAAGGGCACCTGAAACATTTTCATCATCCTGATTGTTTAATGTTTTTGTATTCAATTTTTCATATTCTGAATTTACTATAGATTCTATTTTTGACCTGTAATCCTCAAGCGTTTTTTCCATCTGTTCCTCAATTGACTTTATATCTTCCATTTGTGTTTATATATTAAAAATATTTAGTCTTTTGTATTTTTATGGGGATAGACTAAAATAATGCAGCTGGTTTTTCTCAATTTCAATGTTTTTTAATATTTTATAATTTTAAGTCTTCATGAACCACTTTTCATGAAGTTTTTATGCTTATTTACACACATTTTAATTATTTATTGGATTTCAGCAAAACAATTGAATTATCATTAGGTCCTGTTAATTATTTTATATTAAACTTTATTTTTTTTTTGATAATGCAAATAATACCCATAAGATAAAATTATTAAAAATGATTATTGAAAATACTTAAAAAATATTTTGTATGTTTTATTCAAGGTAGGCACCCACAGCAGAGGATGCAACGAGCCTTGAATACTGGTGAAGCAGGCCTGTCTTATACCTTGGCTCCGGTTTTTTCCACTCCTTTTTTCTCCTTTCAAGCTCATCCTCGCTGACAAGGATATTTATTTTTCCGTTTACCCCGTCTATTTCAATCATATCTCCGTCCCTGACAAGTGCTATGGGGCCGCCATCCATGGCCTCTGGTGCCACATGGCCTATCATTATTCCCCTGGTTGCACCGGAAAACCGTCCATCTGTAACAAGGGCAACGGATTCTCCAAGACCTTCACCAACGATTTCTGATGTGACCGATAGCATTTCCCTCATGCCCGGTCCACCCTTTGGCCCTTCATACCTGATTATTACAGTATCACCGGCTTTTATTTTCCTGGCCTTTATTGCCTTAAATGTTTCTTCCTCAGAATCAAATACCCTTGCAGGGCCCTTATGGTACTTAACCTTTGATGCCGATATCTTAAAAACAGAACCATCTGGTGCCAGTGATCCCTTTAGTATCCTTATGCCCCCGGTAGGGTTAAGCGGCTTATCATAATCGTATATAACATTATTTAAATTTGCAACCCTTATATCCTTAAGGTTTTCTGCTATGGTTTTTCCTGTTACAGTGAGCTGTTCCCCATTTAAAATGCCATGCTCCAAAAGTATCTTCATTAATATTGGAACACCGCCGATTTTATCAAGATCTGCCATGACATACTCACCTGATGGCTTCATGTTAACAATTTCAGGTATCTTCCTTGATAATCTGTCGAAGTCATCCAGATCTATTTTAACATTGGCCTCATGGGCTATTGCAAGCAGGTGCAATACAGCATTGGTTGAACCCCCAGATGCCATCAAAACAGAGATTGCATTGTAAAATGACTCCTGAGTTAGTATATCCCTTGGTTTAAGGTCTGTCTCAATTAAATCCATTAATGTGCGGCCGGTTTCATATGCATACTTTTCCTTGGCACTGTCCACTGCAGGCGGCGATGCACTGCCCGGCAATGCAAGTCCAAGAACCTCGGTCATCATTGCCATTGTGTTTGCAGTATAAAGTCCACCGCATGATCCTGCAGTTGGTACGGCCTTATCCTCCATGAGCTTTAACTCTGCAAGCGACATTTTCCCGTTCATGTATGCGCCAACAGCCTCGAAAAGGTCTCCAACAGCAATCTGCTTTCCATGGAAGTATCCGGGAAGTGTGGTTCCGCCGTACATCACTATTGACGGAAGGTTAAGCCTGGCCATTGCCATCATCATCCCTGGACTGGTCTTATCGCAGCCTGAAAGTGCAACAAAGCCGTCATAACTATGGGCATTGACAGTGGATTCAACTGTATTTGCTATTAATTCACGGCTCACCAGTGAGTATTTCATCCCCTCTGTGCCCATTGCAACACCGTCTATTACAACAGGCGTGGTAAAAACCCTTGGTGTTCCGTTTCTATTTCTTATACCCTCCTTCGCATGATTCGCAAGTGACAGGACATGAATATTGCATGGACCTGCCTCATTCCATGCTGCAGCAACACCAACAATATATTTTTCAAGGTCCTGATCTGTAAGCCCCATGGCCTTCATGTAAGACCTGTTGGGTGCCCTTTCGGGACCGCTATAGGTAACATCAGATCGTTTCATTTTTGAATTAAAAGCAATATAGTATATAAGACTTGTTAAGCGGACAATTGCCATTATATAAATTTTTATAAAAATATGTGATTATGTAATGAATTGATAATTGATTATTAAAATTTTAAAAAATTATGTTTAAAAAAATATTAATAATGTAAAAAATGAGATAATTTCTGATTTTATCATTTAAAATAATGTAATGTACAGGAAAAAAATTATTAAAAATTTAAAATTGGGACATATTTCCATAAAATATTGAGAAATATTTAAATAGTATTAAGTATTAATAGAGATTACCCTGTGTCGTGCTAATGCATGGGGTGGTGAATAAATATGTATGGGATGAAAAGGTTTATCTAACATCTGTGGCGGTTTTTTTGGTATAATGCATGCTACTGGGTTTGTTTTTAAAGAAAGTGATGTAAATGAAGGGTTCTAGGCTTTTAGTGGAATCCCTGAAAAGGGAGGGTGTAAAAAATATTTTTGGAATACCGGGGCTATACAACATGCCAATGTATGACTCATTTTTTGAGGATGTCAACAATGGCGAGCTCCGGCATATCCTGATGAGGCATGAGCAGGCAGCGGTGCACGCTGCTGACGGTTTTGCACGTGCCACAGGCATACCTGGTGTATGCACTGCGACATCCGGTCCTGGTGTGACCAATTTGATCACCGGATTGATCACGGCATACCAGGATTCCTCACCGGTTGTTGCTATAACAGGCGGTGTTAACAGAAACTCCATGGGGAAGCTTTCATTTCAGGAATCTGATACCCTTGGCGCCTCATTCCCGGTATCCAAATATGCCGTTGAGATAAAGGATATCAATGAGATACCGCTATGGGTGAAAAACTCATTTTACATAGCCTCCACTGGAAGGCCAGGGCCGGTGGTGATGGATGTACCAAGGGACATACAGCTCGAGGACATAGATAATGTTAATTATCCAGAAGAGCCAAGGGTTCATTACAGGCCATTCAGAACCGTTGTAAATAAGGACAAATTAAGGCAGGCTGCAAATGCATTATTAAATGCAGAAAGACCCGTGCTTTTAGTTGGAACCGGGGCAATGTGGGCCAATGCAACCAATGAAATAATGAGGCTTGCTGAATTTATCGGGTGCCCAATAGTATCAACGCTTCCCGGAAAATCAGTAATACCTGCTGATTACCCATTATATGTTGGTGCCATGGGTTACTATGGCCGTGCAGAGGCAAGCATGGTGGCACTTGAATCTGACGTCATGGTTGCCATAGGTGCAAGGTTTAGCGACCGTACATTCACATCGTACGATGAAATGAAGGATACAAGGAAAACATTCATATCAATAAATCTGGACCCGACAGATTTTAATAAGGGCATAAAGCCTGACATAGAGCTTCAGGGCAATGCAAAGGTTTTAGTATCAGAATTATTAAATGCCATGGCCCTTCTGGGAAGCAAGCACCAGAACCATGAGTGGAACAAAAGGGTAAATGAGCTAAAGGAGTATTATTCACAGTTTTCACATCCACCGGATGACGGCCACTTAAGGCCGTGGAGAATACTAAAGACGCTGAGGGATTCGCTGCCAAGGGATGCGATATTAACCACAGGTGTTGGCCAGCACCAGATGTGGGCAGAGGTTTACTGGGAAAATCTTGAGCCAAGATCATTCTTCTCATCCACTGGAATGGGCACAATGGGCTTTGGGCTTCCTGCTGCAATGGGGGCAAAGGTCGGCAGGCCGGATAAGGTTGTTCTGGACTATGACGGTGATGGGTCTTTTATGATGACAGGGAACAACCTTGCCACCGCAGTGGATGAGAACATACCGGTAATAGCGGTGGTAAACGACAACAGGACTCTTGGACTTGTTAGACAGGTTCAGGACATGTTCCAGAATAAGAGAATAGTTGGCGTTGATTACGGCAATTCTCCAAACATAGTTAAGTATGCAGAATCCTTCGGTGCCGATGCATATGATGCAAAAACATATGATGACATTGCAGAGGCCATAAAAAGGGCAATGCATGAGAATGTGCCGTCAGTCATCAGGGTGCCGGTTAATAAGGAGGAGCTGGCCCTTCCGACATTACCGCCGGGAGGAAAATTAAGCGAGGTGATAGTAAGTGACCCAAGAAAAGGTAATAAAGGTAACGGCCAATTATAGAGACCCGGGGCTGCTTGAGAGAATTGCAGCCAATTTTAGAAAATTCTGGGTTGATATAAAATGGATGAATGCGGAATGCAATGATGAAAATGAATGCACAGTTTACCTGTCCCTTTACGACAGGTACAATCTCGGCAATATGAATATAGCAATAATGACACTTAGCAAGACAGTTGATGTTGACAATGTCGAGGTCTTGGAGGATTATAATGTAAATAAATTTAACATTAATTTTAAAAAATCGGAAAAATATGAATGGGGTGAGCTTGTTGGGTAAGATACTTGGTAAGGTATACACTGAAAATGATGCAAATCTTGATTACATAAGGAATAAGAAGATAGCAATACTGGGATACGGCAGCCAGGGCCGGGCCTGGGCACTGAACCTTAGGGACTCCGGATTGAATGTTCATGTTGGTCTTGAAAGGCAGGGCAATTCATGGAGGCAGGCAGTTTCTGATGGCATAACACCGGAAAAAACAGAGGATGCATTGAAGGATTCTGATATAGTTATATTCCTTGTTCCGGACATGGTGCAGAGAAAGATATATACAGAAAAGGTTATGCCTGTTTTAAGGGATGGCATGGACCTGGTCTTTGCACATGGCTTTAACATACACTATAAATTGATTGTTCCACCAGAAAATGTTGATGTTTACATGGCAGCCCCAAAGGCACCAGGGCCATCTGTAAGGGAATTCTTCGTTAAGGGCGGCGGCGTTCCGGTGCTTGTGGGCGTTCATCAGGATCATTCAGGAAATGCCCTGAACAAGGCCCTGGCCATAGCCAAAGGGCTTGGAGCAACAAAGGCAGGCGTGCTTGAAACATCATTCAGGGAGGAGACAGAGACAGACCTAATGGGTGAGCAGCTTGACCTTGTTGGCGGCCTCACCGCAATGCTCCGGGCAACATTTCAGACCATAGTTGATCTTGGATACCGGCCGGAGATGGCATATTTTGAGGCAATAAATGAGATGAAACTGATCACAGACCAGATATATGATAAGGGGCTTTCAGGCATGCTCAGGGCAGTTTCAGATACTGCAAAGTATGGCGGGCTTACCGTTGGGCCATATATAATTAACGATGAGGTCAAAAAAAGGATGAGGGAGAAGGCCGAAATGATCAGGAGTGGAAAATTTGCCAGTGAATGGATAGAGGAATACGATGAGGGATCAAAACACCTCCAGGCATTAATGGATGACCTTGATAATTCCCTTGAGGAGCAGGTCGGCCGTGAGCTCAGAGAGATCGTTTTAAGGGGCAGGCCGAAGAATTAAACATATTAATTAAAAATTTTTATAATAATATTTTTAAACAATAAATACCAGAAGAAGTATTGCCATGCCAATTATAATGGCTGAAAATACTATTGATTCAACCTTTCTTGAATTTACATTATTATTTTCTATATCCTTTTCATTTGATAGAAATTCATAGAGGCCATAGCCTATGGTAACAATGCCAAGAATTATCATAATCTCCCCGGCTATTAGTGAGTTTCCAATATTATTATATGATGATCTATTTAATATGTGAATAAAAATTTCAAACTTTGAGATTACAAAACCAAAGCCCATGAGTGCTATGCCAGTTCTAACCCATGCAAGGAATGTTCTCTTATTTGCAAGATGGTCGGTTATCCCCATTCTGATTGTATGTTTAAAATACATATAAATTTAATCTTATTTTTTAATAATTATGGATTTTAAATTAATAATATAAAATTTCAATAACTACTCAAGGGTTTCCTGCTCCTCATCACCCTTTGGAAAGGCAATCTGTGACCCGCTGGATTTTATATAGTCAAATAAATTATAATATATCTTCCTCCTGCTTCCGTATTTTGTAAAACTTTTAAAATTGAAGCATAACGAACATTTTGATGTGGATGATTCAAGAAAATAGCATATGCCACCGCGGTTAAAAACACATGACTCCTCCAGTGAGACCATGATATATAATTTTATAATAATATATAAACAATTTTAAAGATAAATCCTTTTTCCGGAAAATGAAAGCCTTGTTCTGCCAAATTCATCCATATTTTTTAAATCTTTAATTGAAAATACAGGGCCGTCCCTGCATACCTGAATGCCGTTGATTGAGCATGAATCGCATATGCCTATACCGCACTTCATTGGACGCTCCAGTGAGAATTCTACCCTGTCTGTTTTGTTTAATAAATAATCATAAACGGATTTCATCATTATCTCCGGGCCGCATACATATATCATATCGAATTCGTTTATATCCATTTGTTTAAGTGCATCAACCGCGAAACCTTTTATTCCAAGTGTTCCATCGTCTGTTACAACATATAAATTTTTAATTCTGTCTGTAAATATCAGATCATTTTTTGTTTTTGCGGATAATATTGCTGAGGTCATGTTATCAACAAGTGGCATTAACGGTGCAATTCCTGTTCCTGCACCTATAATTAGCTTTTTTCCAGTTACACCGGTGAATGGCCTTCCATATGGCCCGCGATAAAAAATTTTTTCTCCCGGCATGAGGTTTGCAATATATTTTGATGGTTCTCCATAAATTTTTACGGTAATTTCAACCGGATTATTTACAGATGAAAAGGATATGGGTATTTCACCTATCCCCGGTGCCCAGATCATAATAAACTGGCCCGGATGTACTGGAGATTCCATGAAAAATCTCAATGAATGCGTGCTTTCATTAATCCTTACATTGCTGTAAACTATGGAATAATTCATGCTATGGCCACCCCTATCATATCATTAATATTACTTATTCCGTTTTTATCCATGTATTCTATTAATCCAGAGTTCAGTTCATTAAATATTTTTATTCCATGCCTGTAAATTGCAGTTCCGATCTGAACTGCAGATGCACCGGCCATAATGTATTCTATGGCATCATTAACATTTTCTATGCCACCAACGCCTATAACTGTCTTTCCGGTCTCCTTTTTTACCTCATAAACGTATCTTATTCCAACAGGCTTAATGCATTTTCCGGATAAACCACCGTATACATTGCTAAGAACAGGTTTTTTCGATGCTATATCTATTTCCATGCCCTTTAATGTGTTTATTAATACAAGCGCATCTGATTTTTCAGCAGCCTTTGCCTCCTCGAGTATATTTGATGTGTTTGGGCTCAGCTTTGAAAAAACCGGTATTTTTACTCTTGACTTAACCTCAGATACTATTTCATAGACAAGGTCAGGATCTGATCCAACCTCCATGCCATAGCCGTTTACATGCGGGCATGATAAATTTAATTCTATGGCAGAAACACCGTATGACTCCATTTTTTTGGCAAGTTCTGAAAATTCAGGGGCGTCCTTTCCAAAAATGCTTCCTATTACAGGCCTTCCGGATTCAAGGGCTATTTTTACCTCATCTTTAAAATTGTCTATGCCGGGGTTTGAAAGGCCAACAGCATTTAAAAATACAGGGTCATTTTCATATATAATTGGAGGATTGTATCCCTGCCTTTCAGATGTTCCGATGGACTTTGTAACCACCGCGGCCGCACCATTTTCTAGAATTCTTTTCATGGTGTAGCCGTTTTCATCCAGAATTCCGGAGGCCAGGATAAAGGGATTCGAAATTTTAATTCCTATATCCACATTTAGATTCATTGCATCCTAATTGTTTAATAATATCTAAAGTATTCCAAAAATAATATTTAAAATAACAAAAATGATTCCCAGATTAAAGATTAAATGAATGAGGATGGGTAATTTTCAAGTTTTATGGAATTTGGCAGATTAAATGGGCCGTAGTTAAAGGCAAGCTTATATGGAAGCATTACCTGTTTATTTGTCAGGTATATATTTCCGCCGTTCTGGCTGAAAAAAACACATGTATCGTTGTAATCATAGTTAATTCCAATGTTCTGCGTGTATGATAAAAAGCTCTGTATCCTTTTATATGTTAGATTATTGTTTATTATAACATATGTGGCCCCGCTGATTATTGTATCCATTAGATCCTCCTCTGTCTGCGGATAGTTCATAACGGTGAGGTCAAAAAATTTGGATAGTTTTTCGTATATTTCCAGGTTTAAAACCCTTTTATGAATTGCATCAAAATCTATTAAAAATAATGATTCAACACCAGATTTAAGTAGATTCATTATATTTGGGTATCCCACTATCTTTTTATTGCTTATTCCAATGCATAACACATTTAAATATTGTATTCATATTAATAAATTTGATTGGATATATAAATACTGTTAAAATAAAAATATGGATTTAAAGAACACTGCTTTTTCTTGTTTCCCTGCCATATTTGTAATAAAGCACAGACCCGATGAAACCTATTAGGTATATTATTAAAAGGTAATAAAGGTAAAAATAAATTGATTTATTAACAAGCAAAAACACTGAAATTATGTATATAAAGTATCCAACAGTCCTTACGCTACCAATGCCGGTGCCGCGGTGCAGCGTTTCAAAGTTTTCAGGCTCCAGCATCTCCCTTGATGCCCAGCCAAGCTCGCCGAATATGCCGCTTACAGCTATCATAAATATAAGTATATATATGTTTGACAGAACAAATTTTATGAAGATTAAAAGCAAAATCCATATAATAAACATGCCGGTATAGCCCAGCAGTGATACAATTTTTCTTCTGGATTTACCGATGTAAATTCCACCTATTAAACCGGTTAATGTCCCGCCAAGTGTTGAGCCAAATATTATAAGAGATGAGTACTGCGGAAATTCAAATGGGCCAAGAACAAGGCTTGAAAAGGCAAAGCCAACAACAATGGTTATTGCTATGAATGATAATGATAAAAATTTTATGGAGTTTGAAAAATTAATTTTAACCCTCTGTTTTTCTGTATTTTTATTTAAATAATCCCAACGTATGCTCTCTTTTAATTTTAGCCTTGCGATTAATGATATAAAAAATCCTGAAATTGCAATTATTAGAAGAGATAGTTTATCAGCATAAACAGAGTCTGGTATAAATAAAAAAATTGCAGCCATAACAACTATGGAAACATTTGCCACATTTGATGTTTCAACCAGCACCGCCCCACGGTATTTCAGGGGTATAAGCTCTGATAAATATGATAATGATATTGTTTCATCCCCTCCAAGCCCAAATTCTGCAGTAAAAACAGATAATATTATAAGGTAGGGATTTTTAATGAGTGCAATGGCAAGAAGACCGGCAGATGTTAAAAATACTGTTAAGAGAAATAATTTTTTCCTGCCGTACCTGTCAGAAATATATCCCAAAAGAAAGTTTCCTGATAGCAGTCCTGATGGTGATGATAATATAATGTATTCATCAAAATATTTTGGTATAAAAGGCCATGTTGTTATTAAAGGTGCTATGCTTAAGACAACGCCCCATATAAAAAATGTTGATATCATTGTTGTCAGTATGAGTGAATCATGTTTATTCCAATGGTGATAATCCAAACTTTTCCTTATATCATTATAACCAGCATCCTCATACATAACATCCCTCCGCCGGCATTACCCGGATCAGGTTCCAAGGGTCGATCCCAATCCTCTCAGCCAATTTAATGGCTCCCCTTACAATTTAAAATGAAAACAATTATTTATAGTTTTGTGTTGTAAAAAATATCATTTGATTTTATGAAATTCCAACATTATCAAAATTCTGTACCTGAGATAAACACTCACAATTTATATATATTAATTAATATATTCATATAATAATTTATTATATGTGTTAATCATTGTCATTTTTACACACATATTAATAGAAATTATTATATGCGCATAACATATAATAGATTATGTTTGAGGCATCCAGATCATATTTTTTGAAAACAGATCATATACTGGTACCTATGTTTAGGGGTATAAATTCCATTAAGGCGCTTAAGATGTCATATGATATTGCTGAGTATAATAACTCTGAGATTACAGCAATAACAGTAAGGGAAAAAAATGATAGCATAGAATGGTCAAACAGTGTTACACTTGTAACAAATGCATATAAGGATGGAAAAAGGCGTGGCCTGAAGGTAATACCAAAAATAACCACAAGCGATAATGTAAGGTCCGGGCTATTAAAGGAGGCGTCATCGCATTATTACGACATGCTTTTAATGGCCACACATAAAAGGGCAATGCTTTCAGGTTCTATTTTTGGGTCCATTGGTGATTACATACTTAAAAACATAGATATACCGGTGGCACTGCTAAGCATAAGCGAGCGTGAATACCCGTATAAAAAAATACTTTTGCCTGTTGCAGAGTCCATAAACACCAGGGCTGCAGTGTATTTTGGTATTGAGCTTGCAAAGATTAACCATGCAAAAATAATTATTTTTGATTTAAGAAAATACGATAAAAGGAGAACACATGGATTTAAAAACCTCTTTGATGGCATAGGAGATATAGCAAAAAATGGTATAGATATTAAAATAGAAAAATCGGGAGAAAAATCTGGAATAAAAACAGAGATAGATTCGATTATACTTAACGAGGACCCTGACTGCGTTGTTATTGGTGCAAGGTCACCGGCAAATGAGAGAATAAGAATAAATTCTGATATAAAGTATATATCAAAGGATCAGAGGGTTGATACATTATTAATAAAAAAATAATCAATGAACATTCACATAAATATTGTTCTGTTTCAGGTAATTTAGTATCTGCATGTTGAGCTGCACAACGTTTACATAGTATGTTCCAAATACCGGGAAGTTCCTCTGCTTATCCTTATTTATTATGCCATTTAGGAATGATTCTATTGAAGAAATACTTAAATTGCCACCGCTTAAATTGCTGATGCTGACCGCAATTCTGTGAACCTGAAGCGTTGCACCCTTTAATGGAATTGCATAGCCAACACCGGATCCGGAATATGTGATCATGGCATAAGGTATCTGTGATGCATTGACATGGTTCCTTTCCTCAAATTCCTTTAGATATTTTTCACTTAATTCAAGTGTTGTTTTATTGCTTAATGATGTTGAGTACGATCCGCTGGATGAAATGTTATCATTCACTGCAGATGGCCTTGGCTGGAAGAAATATGACTCATTGAATGCCTCTGTCAAAAGATATGAATCAACTATTTTTCCATCGTATTTCACTGGATGCCCATTTGAATAGTATGGAAGTGTGCTTTCCGTTATTAATGATGTTACAGCCGGGAATGCAAAACCGGCCACAAACATTATTAATATGGCAAGCGCAAATGCCTTTATAATTCTTAATTTTACCATGCTATGCCTCCTAAACTTAACAATAAATAAATTATGTATATAACAATAAAGGGAAAGACAATGCCACCAAAGCCGTATATTATTATGTTTCTTTTCAGCAGGTCTGATGCACTTGATGGCGAATACTTAACACCCCTTAATGCAAGTGGAACCAGTATTACAATGATTATTGTGTTGAATATAAGCGCCGCTGTAATGGCCCTGAGCGGGTCTGTAAGATCAAGTATGTTCAGGAATCCAAGCTCAGGAAACATGTAAAACATTGCAGGTATTATTACAAAGTATTTTGATATGTCATTGGCAATGCTGAATGTTGTAAGTGATCCCCTTGTAATTAAAATCTGCTTTCCAAGGAAGATTACATCAATAAGTTTTGTTGGCGTGGAGTCCAGATCTATCATGTTTGCAGCATCCTTTGCAGCCTGTGTGCCGGTATTCATGGCCATGGCAACATCTGCCTTTGACAGAGCCGGCGCATCGTTTGTCCCATCACCTATCATTGCCACCATTCTTTCCCTTTCCTTTTCCATGACAACCCTGTTGTACTTATCCTGCGGCTTGCTGTTGGCAATAAAATCGTCTATACCGGCCTCACGTGCAAAATATGCAGCTGTAACCTCATCATCACCGGTGAGCATCACTGTTTCAATGTTCATTTTATGAAGGTCATTTATTCTATCCTTAATTCCTGGTTTTAATATATCATTTAATTCTATAACGCCAAGGAATTTTCCATCTGATGCCACGGGAATGGCGGTGCCACCCTTTAATGATATCTGCTTGCATATTCCATTTATGTACTGATCCTGCAGATTGAGTTTTTCTGATAATGACCTTAAGGAGCCTTTATAGATGTAATGATCACCCTTCCTTATGCCGCTGAAACCGGTCTCTGATGAAAATGGTATGAATTCATAATCCTTAATTTCATCATCATTAACATCTATATTTTCTGATCTTGCCAGCCTGACTATTGATATCCCCTCTATTGTCTCATCATTTAATGACGACATCAGTGCTGCCCGGGCAACATCCCTCTCATCAACGTTCATATTTGGATAAAACTTTACAGCCTCCCTCTCACCCATTGTAATGGTTCCGGTCTTATCAAGTATTATTGTGTCAATATCCCCTGCATTTTCCACCGCCTTTCCACTCTTCGCTATAATATTGTACTGTGACACCTTGTTTATTGCAGCTATGCCTATTGCAGGAAGCAGGCCGCCTATGGTTGTTGGTATTAATGCTATTAATAAAACTATTAAAATATCAATGTTTGGCCTCACACCACTGTAATTTGATATTGAAAATATTGATGCAACAACTATTAGGAATATTAATGTAACCCCGGATAAAAATATGGATAATGCTATTTCATTTGGTGTTCTCTCCCTTACAGAATTCTTTACCATATTTATCATGCTGTCTATAAATGATTCCCCGGGATTTACATTGACCCTAACCGTGATTTCATCTGTTACAAGCATTGTTGAACCTGTGACAGAGTCTCCAACCAGTTTAAGGACCGGTCTGGATTCACCGGTTATATTTGACTCATTAACATATCCTGAGCCCTTTATTACCTCACCATCGGCCGGAATAATTTCATTCTTTCTTACTAAAACTATATCGCCCTTTCTTAATTTATCGGATTCAACAATCTCTATTTTTCCATCCTTGAGTAAATTTGCCTTTGTGGAAACCTTCATTTTTTCAAGTGATTCTGTTATGGCCTTGCTCTGGCTTTCAGATAATGACGTGCTTAAATTTGAGAAGAACACTGTTAAAAATAATAAGACCGTGACAGAAATATAAAAGTCCATGTATACACCTGATGATGGCACATTAAACGATGATGGAAATGCTGCTATAAATATTGATAGCACAAAGGCTATTTCTGTTATAAACATTACAGGGTTCTTAATTTCATTACGTGGGTCAAAACCCTTAAGTGAATTTATTACAATTTCCCTAATGTTCATGGAATCACCAGAAAGTTAAAATCCCTTGCCCAGTCATACAATGTTCCAAGTGAGAAGACAGGTATGTATGACAGCAGGCCAACCATTATAATTACAGCAAGAAGCATGAATCCAAATGAGAATGATCCGGTATCTATTGTTGATTTTTCATATATCATCTTGGGCTTCTTAAATGCAAACTGCTGTGCCAGCAGCAGCTGTATGCCCATTATTAAATACCTTCCAAGGAGCATTATTAAGGAATCAAGGTAATTAAAATATGGCGAGTTTGTAAGAAATCCACCCGCCTCTGAACCGTTATTTGATGCTGAGCTTGAAAACTCATACAATAGATCTGAAATATTTGATGAAAATCCATTGTAAAATGTGTGCATTACCGCTGGAATAATTAATGTAATTCCAAGTGGTATTAAAATTATAAGCGGATGTGTTATCAGTGACAATGTTGAATACTTCATCTCCTTTGAACCTATTCTTATGTTCATTAATTCCGGAAGCTTTCCAACCATTAAGGATGTGATAAACACTGTGAATATTATGTATGTAAATATATTGATAATTCCGGTGCCAATACCGCCCAGTGGATCATTTAAAACAAGGTTTGTTAGCAATGACATAAGGCCTATTGGGGTGTAGTCTATAATTCCTCCTGTGGAGGCACCCGTGGATGTAAATACAGCGCCGACCTGAAAAACAGTTGATTCTGAGAGCCCAAGGTACACATCCTTTCCTGCCATGTTTCCGGTATACAGTGCAAGTGCTGACTGTGCCGGTATTCCCGTGTATTCTGCAATAAATGCAACAACGGATGTAAAAACAAATATAAATGTTAAAACACCAATGACCATGTTTCCAAATCTCTTATCAAAAATCAATCTTAATGAAAATACCGAACCAAGTGGAACAAGCATGAACGAAACATACTCAACTATGTTTGTAAACCAGTTTGGATTTCCAAGGGGATATGCGGCATTTGCACCGTAAAAGCCACCGCCATTGGTTCCAACACCCTTAATTGAAACCAGGGTTGCCACAGGGCCAAGTGGAAGCCTGACCGCAGAGTTGCTTCCAATTGGAAGTACATTTATATAACTGCTCAGGGTTTCAGGCACACCGGAAAGTACAAGAATAACAGTAAAAAGAATGGTCAGCGGGAATATTACATAAAATATGGATATCAAAAAATCATGATAAAAATTTCCCAGCTTTCCATTGTCGTTTAATATTGCACGTATAAATGCCATGGATGCTGCAAAACCGGTTCCTGCAGATAAAAACATCAATCCGGTTATTACAAATGTCCATGAAAGTATGCTCAGATCAAATGGATTGGAAAAATGCTCAAGATTTGTATTTGTTAGAAAGCTGACAACTGTATTAACAATTAGTGATAGTGTCATGTGATTATTTGCATGTGAATATGGTAAATAATTCTGAAAATAAATAAAGATTATGCCAATGAGACCTGCAAAAAAATTAAAGATAAGAAGATTTAAAAAGTATTCCTTAAAATCCATCTGCCTGTTCTTATCCTCTTTTAAAAATCGCTCAAAAAAATTTACAATTCTCCCGGATACCGGATAAATCCATGTTTTTTCCTCCTGATCAAGATAAATTTTCCTGATAAACCCCGAAATCAGGTAGCCAAAAAACAGGGCGATAATTATATAAAAAAACACAATTAAAAGCCCAGAAATTTCCCTGTTACTGTCTATTAATGAGTATATACTGATCATAGCCTCTCAGCCTCTAATATTGAGATTATAAGGTATACTGCAACCAATAAAAGAAGTACACCAACTATTATATACGATACCAGCATGAGTATTGTTTAATATCATCCATATATTTATATTTAATCACATTTTTATATATTGTAATAATCACAAATAATGCTAGAATCATGCAAGGAAAATGTTGTAAATGCATGCAAAAGAATGTATGCCAGCGGCTTTACCGTTGGATCCTGGGGGAATATAAGCATGCGTTCTGGTAATTATATATGCATTACCCCTAGTGGATCAAATTATTCAAAATTAAGGCCTGAAGATATAGTTGTAACAGACATAAATGGGAAAAAAATAGAGGGTACACTTGAACCATCAAGTGAAAGGCTCATGCATTATGAAATATATAAGAAAAGGCCGGATGTTAATTTTATAATACATACACATGCCGTATACTCAAGCATATTTTCAGTAATAAACATGGAAATCCCGGCAATTACTGAGGACGTTGCAATGATACTCGGGAAATCGGTAAAAATAGCAAGGTATGCATTAACCGGAACAGAGGAGCTTGCACAGAACGTTGTCAATGCACTTGGCAGTAATAATGCGGCAATAATGGCAAACCATGGTGCGGTTTCAGTTGGCCAGGATATGGAAAGGGCAATGGCCGCCTCAGAGGTTTTAGAAAAAACTGCAAGAATTATGTCCTATGCTATTATGTATGGAAAATACACAACAATACCGGATGAGGATATAAAAATATTAATGGAAAAGTCTGGAAATTATCTTAAACAATGGAAAAACTGGGAATAACCATAAAAAGAGAATGTATCCTGAATTATAATGATGCCTGATAAATAATCATTTTTTAGTTTTATTCTGGATATTAAATGCATGTATTTTTAGTTGTGATTCAGGGATTTTGCCATGTAAGGGCCAAGCCTTTCATAACCAAGCTTCCTGAAGTAGTTTCTGACACCAATTCCGCTTATTACAAGTATGCGTTTTTTGTCATATTCCTCAAGTGTTATTCTCTCGGCCTCCCTGATTAGCCTCTGGCCAAAACCATGATGCTGCCAGTTTGTTTCTATTTCAGAACCTATTGGCACCACATCACCAAGAACCTTTATTTCTCTTATGATGGACGATCCCAGAACCTCCTTTCTATGTGCCATTTCAGAGGGGATCCTGAGCCTTAAATATCCAATAATCTCATTTCTGGAGTTTTCAAATGATAAAAATATTTCATCCCCGCCGGCTGCGATATAATTCCTTCTGATAAGTTTGTAATCGCTATCAAATTTTTCTCCTGTTATTCCTACCTCCCTGCTTCTTATCTCCATTGTCCTTATTCCAAGGCTTTTAAGGTTTTCATTTACAAGATTGTGAAGGTCGCTTCTCTTAACGCCGGCCTCTATAAAATGCACCGGTATATCCCTCTGCATTCTCATGACCCTTACCCATGGTGGCATGTTTTTCATAAAGTATGATATTACCTGCACAGCCCTTTCTGTATCATATGGTGTATATTTTCCCTCCCTCCAGAGTCTGTATACTGATGTATTTTTAACCACAAGCGTAGGATATATCTTAAGCATGTCAGGCATGTAATCCGGTGATGACATCATCAGGTCAAAACTTTTTATATCATCCTTATAATCCGCCCCGTACATGCCCGGCATAAGATGGTATAAAACCTTAAGACCGGCATCCCTTGCAAGCTGGGTTGATCTTATGATTTCTGCTATACCATGCCCCCTTAAGTTATCCCTTAAAATCTTATCATTTAAAATCTGAACCCCAAGCTCAACCTTTGTTGTACCATATGACAGTGCAAGGTCTATTTCCTTTTCATAAAACCAGTCCGGTTTTGTTTCTATTGTTAATCCTATGCATCTCCTTGATGCTGTTTCATTTTCTAAAATGGATTCCTCAAGTGTATTTGATATTTTTTTATTCATGCCATCAAGGCAACCCTTGACAAAGTTTTTCTGGTATTCCTCGGTTCTCGCGGTAAATGTGCCACCCATTACTATGAGGTCAACCTTGCTTGTATCATGCCCAATATTTTCAAGCTGCTTTAACCTGTTAAATGTTATATTGTATGAATCATAATAATTATTTCTACCCCTTAATGCAGATGGTTCAAATCCTGTGTATGACTGCGGTGAATTATTATCAACACCACCGGGGCAGAATAAACATTTGCCGTGCGGGCATGCCTCCGGGGATGTCATTGCTGCTACCACGGCAACCCCTGAAATTGTTCTTGTTGGTTTCTTTTTTAAAAGCTCCCTGAATTCGTTTTTATTATCCCCATAATTTAAAATTTCAACATCGCTTGGAACAACATCAAGATTAAATTTTTTTGATAGTTTAACCTTTTCTTTCTGCAATTCCATCTTATTTCTTATTCTTCCGCTTTTTAATTCATTTGTAATTTCTTCATAGAAATCCATAACTGGTATCTAAATTATAAATGATTATAAATTATTATTCATATCATCATTTTTCTGCGCCATCTGCTCCCTGTATTTTTTTCTTCCAATAAACCTTATAACGTATGAAAGGGCTATGGCAATAACGATAACACCATAATCTATGTAAAGGAAATAATGTGAATCAACAATTGATTTGGGAAGTATAAATGAACCTGCAAAAATAAAAATTATTGCAAGCACAAATACAAGGTTTGATGCAATTAAATAGCCACGTGACATTCTGTACATGTTTGCACGGTTATTTTGCATGTTTCCGGGCTGTGGGCCAAGACGGTTAATATACGGTGACAGTAATGATAAATAAATTATTAATGGAACCTCATCATTCATAAAATCGCATACACCAATTAAACTGTCACCTGAAATGGTAATTGTTCCAACCTTTGTGCCATCTGAAAGCAGATTTGAAACGCGGTTCATTCCGTCGGAGCTGAATGCAGTTATTGAATAATTTCTACCATTGTAATTCATCCTGAGCCCGCGTGAAATTGAACCCATGTCCATATCATTTTGCATTATCTTATATACACCGCCGGTTCTCTGTATTGATATTGTCTGCTGACCGGTAATTTCCACAGCTCTTGGACCGAGGCTGCCCTGAACTGTATTTACTGAATAGACCTCGTTACCGTCCTGATAAATTTTTCCGCCCCTAAATTCATACTGCACGCTTAATTATTTAAATATATTATATTATGTTTTCTATTATAAAATAATAACATTATTTTAATGCAATAAAATTTTTTTAAATTACTGTGATTTTTTATCTGCCTCCTTTGCCTTTTTTGTTCTTGAATATGTACGTGATTTTTCTGTTGTCAGCATTGATATATTGTTATTTAATATATATCTGTATTTTTCAAGAAGGCCTTTAAAAAGTTCATGCTCCTTTTCATAGCTATCTATAATATCCTTGTTGTTTTTATCCTCCAGCTGCAGTGTCTTTATCTGGTATGAAAGATCATCATTTTTATCCTGCAAATCCTTTAAAATTGAATTTAATTTTTTGTTTTCCTCCATTAAATCATTAAATTTTTTTTGTATTGAATTTATATCACTGTTTAATGATGCGATTTTAATATCCCGATCATGCAACTCCGATTTTAAATCCTGTATCTGGTTTCCGGATTCTGAAAGCCTGTTATTCAAATCATTAATTTCATCCTTATAATGCTGTGTCTGTGCGTTAAAACTCTCAATTTCCTCTGTAAATTTATCCTTTAAATCGGAAAGCGCAGATATCTGGTCCTTTAAATCTGCCTGTGATTTTGCGTATTTTTCTATCTCAGAATCCTTTTCCATAATTGTATCATTAAGCTTTGAATTTTCATTTTCAAGCTGTGTTATCTTTTCCTTCAGCTGGCTGATCTCATTATCCTTATCCCCAAGCTCTGATTGCAGCCCCTTTAAAGTTTGTGTTAATTCCTCGTATTCCTTTTTAAGACTGGACATATGTGTTAATGATATCTGGAGTATATAATTTTTCGCATTTTATTTTAATGATAATAATAAAAATTACAATTTTTTTAAAAAATCTGTTATATGCTGGTTAAACTCTTTAGAGTCGTCAAGATAGCATGCGTGCTGCCTTCCAACATTATAAAACTCTGCCTTTTTATTGTATTTTAACAGCAGCTCATAATTATTCTGTGGTGAAACGGCATCGTTTTTGCCCCACATTAACAGCATTGGCTTGCCTGAGATATTATTTAATTTTTCCTCATACTGTGAAACACCAACAGCACCGCTGAGTACAAGGCCATCAACCATATCAGGATAATTTACTGCAAAGCCAACAACAGCCTCACCACCCATGGATGCACCAAGAATTATTGCACTCTTAATTTTTAGTGCTGTCATAAATTTGTTAATAAATTCTGATAATGATATGCTAAGATTTGCAGATTTGCCGAAACCCGGGAAATCCACAGATATTGCGTGAAAACCAGAATTTGCAACGGCATCTATTGTGCCGGTTTCCTCGTATGTCCTGCAGTTAAATCTTGCCCCATGAAACATTAAAAAGGGCTTTCCAGATCCGCTTTCAATATAATGTATGCTTGCACCATCCACATCAATAAATTTATCCTCTAACATATATTCTATAATTATTAGCTATTAATTAAACGTTTTCAATTTTTTATGTATTTTATTTAAAATGAAATAATTAATTCTGTCATACATTGAATGACAGAAAAATAAGAAAATTCAAATCCACATATCACCCTCCTTTAGATGGTCTATAAATTCTTTTGGTATACCCCTAGAAACAAGGTGATATTTATTTGGGATAACCTCCATGGATACAGCTGCGTCTATTATATCCTTAAGGCCAACGTATTTTATACCCTTTAACGAGCTTGTACCGAACATCCATGGCGGTATGTCAAAATAATTGCTCAGCCTTCCCGGTATGGCAGGCCTGAGTATTGTGTTTAATTTTTTTGAAATATTTTCATTGTAATACCATTTTTTAAAGAGCAGGCTGTAATCATACTTTGGCTCATAAACCTTCCATTCTATGCCATACTTTTTCTCGATGCCTAAATAAATGGCATTGCCCCCGAAGTCATCAACTGTAGTTTTTGGTGGCTCCTCCTCCATGCCTGTTACAGAATTAACCACCCTTACGGGCACCCTGTTATACCTTGCCATTGCATCGTTGATTATATTTTCAAGGCTTATTATCTCATTTTCATCCAGGCCTGCATCATTTTCAAGCTGCTGGGATATATCCATGAAATAATCTATGGAATTATCTGCTGGTGAATTAATGAGTTTTAAATAGTAATAATATCTTTCACCACTCATATTATCCCAAATACAATAAACTAATGAGAATATATAATATTATCGGTATGAAACTTTAATTTTTTATTCACTTAATACCGGTAAAAGATAAATAAAAATACAAATCGGGCATATAGATTTATAATGCGTTATAGGTTAAATGATTACTCCATAATATTTAGGAATGTCAGGGGGCTGTGGCATCTCATTACAGCGGTTGTTGCAGCATCCATTCTGTTTGCATACTTTAGTGTGTTAATACCGCTTTATATCGGTGATGCGGTAAATTCAATGAAGGAAAAAAATTTTATGGGAATCTATCATTTCTCCATCCTAATATTATTTGTATCGGCACTTGTATCATTTTTTATATTTATTATTGATTATTATTCAAATAAGGTAAGCCAGAGATTTATATATAATTTAAGAAGGGAACAGTTTGAAAAGGTAATGGACAGAAATTATGAATATTTTATGCAGAATCACCCCGGCGATACATTATCAAAATTCACAATGGATATGGAAACATTACGCCGATTAATAAATATGACACTGTCAAACTTCTTCAGTGTAACATTCCTAATAATTGTTGCAGCCATAGATTTGACAAGGCTTTATTATGGTTTTACATTAATATTCTTTGCTGTAATCATTCCTGTGATCCTGTTAACTGTTAAATTACAGAGATCACAGAGGCCGTACTGGAGGGGTTTAAGGTCAAAATATGGATATATGAATGATAGGTTGAACCAGAATATTGCCGGTAACAGGGTTGTCAGATCCTTTAATGCTGAGGACAGTGAAATAAATAAATTTAATTCAATAACAGATGACTACTATGGGGACTATAAAAATATTGCGGCAATAAGGTCCTTTTATGTGCCATTATCACTCTTTCTAATAAGCATGGCAACAGGTTTCATAATAATATATGGTGGCTACCGGTCTGTTTATTATAATCTTAGCATTGGTTCAATAATAGCAGCAGTCAATGTTTTTGCCATAGTGCTCAGACCGGTTAGATTTTATGGAAGGTACATATCATTCTATGAAAATGGCAGGGCCAGCCTTGAAAGGATTAATTCAATGGATTATACTCCGGAGAAAGATTTATATTCTATAAAAAACATAAATTCATATGATATAAAAATAGTTAATTTGAGTTATAATATCAATGGCAGGACCCTGCTGAAAAATATTAACATGGATATGCCTGAGGGGTCAAAGATAATGATAATGGGCTTTACTGGATCCGGTAAAACAACACTTGCAAACATAATATCCGGTCTTTATAAGAATTATGATGGCCATGTTTATCTCGGTGGAAATGAATTAAGGGAAATAAACGATAAGATTCTAAGGAATACCATAGGAATAATTTCACAGGACATAACATTATTCTCCGGCACAATTAAATTTAATATAACGCTTGGCATGGAATATACAGATGATGAGATTAAAAATGCTGCCAGAATTGCAGGCATTGATGATTTTATAGAATCACTTCCAGACAAATATGGCGCACTCATTGGTGAAAGGGGCATTAACCTTTCAGGGGGCCAGAAGGAAAGAATAGCCATTGCAAGGGTGGTTATAAAAAATCCAAAAATTATTATTTTTGATGATTCCACCGCAAATCTGGATGTTTACACGGAACATGAGATTATTGAGTCGCTCAAAAACTATATTATTGACAAGACTGCAATTATAATAAGCAACAAAATTTCCGCATTAAGTCTTGCAGATTTTGTAATAATAATGAAGGATGGTGCAGTAATTGATCATGGCCCAAGGGATTATATTGAAAAGAACAGCCCCATAATGGCTCAATTTTATGAAAGCCAGGAGGTATGATTAATGTTTAATAAATACCTTATAAGATTAATAAGGCAGATGCTGGGTTACCGGAAGAATTCATTAATTATTATAATCTCAATAATAGCAACATCTGCAGTTTCAATGCTTGGCCCACTGTTTATAGGCCTTTCTGTTGATTATATACTGGATCTTAGATTCAGGCTTGTGGTTTTATTCTCAATAATTTATATTTTGGTATACTTTATTAATTATATTGCATCAAAAAAGAGAACGTTTTATTCAATGATTACGGCCCAGCAGGTTATAAAAAGCCTGCGCCAGAGCATGTTTAAAAACTTACAGTATGTGCCGCTATCATATTATGGCCAGAAACAGTCAGGCCAGATCATTAGCAGGATTACAAACGATGCTGAGACATTAAGCGAATTTTTAACATTTCAACTTCCACAGGTTGCTGCAGGTGTAATTGGCATAATTGCATCCATAATAATTATGGTTTACCTTGACCCTGTGTTAACTGCCTATGCGATTATTGTTATTCCGTTCCTTCTGGCGGTAATTGCAATTATGAGCGGAAAAATAAGATATAATTATCATGAGGTTAGAAGAAAAATAGCAGCATTAACAGGTGGTGTTTCAGAATCAATAAATGGTATAAATGCTGTTAAATCAAATGGTGCAGAGGATGTATTTGAAAGGCAGTTTGAATCGCTCAACAGGAATAATTTTAATGCAAATGTTAATGCAGTTAAATTAACATCAATTTTTTCCAGCATGATGGAGATTATTGAGGCGGCCGGAATTATCCTTGTGCTTTATATGGGTGGCATGCAGATATTATCCGGTACCATCAGCATAGGCCTTGTTGTATCCTTTGTCATATATGTTCAGGGATTTTTCACGCCCATTGTCCAGCTTTCCCAGTTTTATAACTCATACCAGTCATCATCAATTGCGGTGGAACGTATCTATAGAATAATTGATGAGCCTGCAGAGGAAAATCATTATGATGTGGATGATATCAGCTTAAAAGAGTCAATAAAACTTATTAATGTGGATTTTTCATACAATAAAACAAGGGTTTTAAAAAATATATCAATGGAGATAAAAAAGGGTGAAAAAATAGCACTTGTGGGCAGAACGGGTGCTGGAAAAACCACCATTACAAATTTAATACTAAAATTCTATCATCCCGATTCAGGATCAATTTTAATGGACAATATTGATATCTCAAGAATTAATACATATAATTACAGAAAACATTTTGGTGTGATACTTCAGGATCCCTTTCTGTTTGATGGCACCATTCTGGACAATATTAAATTTTCAAATGAAAATATTACAGAGGAGGAAATAAAAAATAAAATTAATGATCTTGGCCTCTCAGAGGTATTTTCAGGTTTAAATTTGCATGATGATATTGGCATGCATGGAAACAGGCTTTCTGAGGGGCAGAGGCAGGCGGTGTCAATTTTAAGGGCCGTTATTAAAAACCCTGATATTATAATAATGGATGAGGCCACATCTGAACTTGATTCAATCAATGAAAAAAGAATTCAGGATGCATTATTGAATTTAATGGCGGATAAGACAATGATTATAATAGCACATCATATTAAAACAATACTTCATACGGATGCTGTTTATTATCTTGATAATGGCAGCATAGTGGAATATGGAAATCCGCAGGCCCTGCTTAAAAAGGAGGGGAAGTTTTACAGGATATATAAATCAATTTACACACAAAATTAAATTAATGAAATTTTTAAAATAGCTGCTGTTACTTTTCCTTATGGTCCGGTGATGGTATTTTTACTATTTTTCCCCTGACCTTTTCCACATCATACCTCTGATCCAGTTCAGACATTTTATTTAAGAATGCATCCTCAAGATTGAAGTTCAGCTCGTTTGCCATTGCAAGGCATGTGAAAAATATATCAGATATTTCATTCTGTATCTTTTTCATTATATCAGGATTACGCCCGTTTTTAATATCAGCCTCAAAATTTAGATCGTGCCATAGAAATATCTCCATGAGTTCAGAGGATTCTATGGCAGAGTTCATTGATAAATCCTTTAATGTCTGAAATTTTTGCCAGTCCCTTTTTTCAACAAATTCCCTTGCAATTTTTTGAAGGCCCTCAATTGTTGCCATAAATTAAAAAGGCAAATATATTATTAAAACTTTGGTGGTATTATCCGGTGATTCACCGTAATTCTAAATTGGTTTAAATAAGCCATAAAATTTTAAGCGCGCGGTTATGATTTATTAAATTTCTTCAAATGCTTACATGCTGTAGTACCTATCCCGGTATTTGTAAAGCGAGACCTCCTTTGAGTCAAATACCTGTCTTACAGTTATAATTTTATATGTTTCAGAATTCATTATCTGTGATTCTCCACCATCAGTGGATATTACTATGAATTTATCAATTAATGGCTCCTTTCTTATAATATTAAAATTCCTTCTGTAAAATTCCTTCTGTGTAATATTTTCTGTGGTCTGGGTGTCCAAATCCATAATACCAATGCTGTTTGCTGATATGGATGTAACCATATAATATTTTTTATCAAATAATATTGATCCCTTTGTAACATCAAGTATTCTTATTAAATGTGTGTATCTGAATATGTCTTTGCCATCCTTTCTCCCGGCAAGTGATTTTGTTTGCTTCATTGATGTAAAATACATGCTATTTAAAAGCTTATCTATTTTTATTGCGTCCTCCTTTCTGCCCAGATATATGTCTATGCCCTCCCTTTTATTTTCTATCCTGCTTATAAAGGAATTTGGGTTATCCCTGTTTAAATCCCTTACATACGACACAATTAGGTCTTTGGCATCATTGAGCCTGCTGTCAAATTCTGTGCTGAACGTTCTTAGCTGTATTATACCCTCATAATAAGACCCGGTAACCTTGTTGCATACAGGACAGCTTTCCTTTAAAATTTTAAGATCTATTTCAGCTGTTTTATTTACCATGCCAAGTGTTTTGCTATTTACATCTATATTTATTATGATTCTATCATCACTTAACTCCAGATTATTTATGGATTCAACATTGCCATTATCGATATTAATATGGCCAAGGGCCTGTCTTTTCAATACATTTTCAGTATCATTATAATACCATTTTTTATTTATTTTAAGTGCCCCGCATTTTGGGCATACTGTAATCTCCATTTTACTGGACTGAAGGCGGATCTGATCGGCAAGGCAGGATGAACACATACCATGTTTATATGCCTCGTTCTTTCCGCATATTATGCATTTCATCATTTTATTATTGCATAGGTGTATTTAAGCATTAATCAATTTTGGTATCATTGATTCATCTATATTATAGCATTTGTTTTCATCGCATACATTTATTTTATTATCACCTTTTTTTAAAATAAAGTAGTTCCATGGATAGTATTTTAGTATAGAATTTATTGCAGATTCATTGGTTGTTTCTATCTTATACATATTTATTCTTTTAAACAATGCATTTAATGAACCTGTAAAAAATACAGGATTCCTTTTAATACTGGATGCAACAGACCTTATGCTGTTATCAATAATTTCATTGTATTCATCATGAATATATGATTCAATGATAATATCATTTAATGCTGCTGAAAAGCCTGATGGAATTGCATTATCATTGCTTTCCCTTAACCTGACCGGCAGATCTGTCAGGTATGAGTAAAAACCTCCTGATGATTTATCATGGTATTTACCTATCATTGTTTTTATGAGATCATCTGCATAATTAAGGTAAATATCATTAAATGTTGCCTCATAGAGGTATAGCAGGCCCGAGGCAAAGAACGCGTAATCATCAAGAAATCCCGGGATTTCAGATTCCCCCTGACGGTATCTGTGCATAAGCACACCATCTTTATACATTTTTGAGATGATGAAATCTGCAGCATTTTCAGCAAGATCCAGATATTCAGGTTTTTTAAAAACAATATATGCCTTTGAAAGTGCCTCTATCATCATGCCATTTATATCGGATAATATCTTGTCATCGGTATTTGGTTTTATCCTTTTATCCCTGGCCTGGTGGAGCCTTAATATATTTTCTCTAAACTTTTTATTAAAAATTTCATCGTCATTCAAATTCTGTGGAATGTAAATGATATTTTTTCCTGTTGGTCTTGAATAGGCGTCATAAAAATTACCCTGCGGTAAAACATCAACTGTTTTCATAAAATCCTCATCAACCAGATTTTTTAGTTCTGTGTAATCCCATAGATAATATTTACCCTCCTCATTCTCTGAATCCGCATCAATTGCGGTAAGAAATGCACCATTAAACATATCAGATTTAACAAAATTAAAAATTTCATCAACGGTGTTTTTATAAAGATCCCTTTTTGTTAAAGAGTAGGCAAAGCTGTATGCTGAAATTGCAAGGGCCTGGTCATATGCCATCTTTTCGAAATGCGGTATTCTCCATATTGAGTCTGTTGAGTACCTGTGAAAGCCACCACCTATTTGATCGTAAATACCTCCAAGGCGCATATTTCTTAATGTTTTTTCAACCATATTTAAAGCATTTTCATTATGATATTTTTTATAGTACTGCATTAAAAATATTAGATTCTGGAATGATGGAAACTTTGGGCTTGACCCAAAGCCGCCTGACTCGGAATCAAAATTTTTTGAAAGTGATTTATATGCATTTTCAATTAGGGATTTTATATCATAATCATTGCTTTTATTTTCACTGTTTTCATAATTTTCAATTGCCCCTATTACGGAATCAGCATTTTTTAAAAGTTCAGACCTTCTGTGCTGCCAGAGTTCCATTACACTATCGCATATCTCAATAAGGCCCGGCATGTTATTTCTGGATGTTTTTGGTATATATGTAAATGCGAATATTGGTTTTTTATCAGGGGTAAGTATCATATTTAACGGCCATCCTCCCTGGCCTGTAAGAATCTGGCTCATTGTCATGTATAAAGAATCTATGTCAGGCCGTTCCTCCCTGTCAACCTTTATGCATACAAATGTTGAGTTCATTTTTGCCGCAACATCATTATCACTAAAACTTTCCATATCCATTACATGGCACCAGTGGCATGTGGAATAACCTATGCTCAGGAAAACAGGTTTATCAAGGCTCTTTGCAAGGTTAAATGCCTCATCAGACCATGGATACCAGTCAACAGGATTATTGGCATGTTCAAGTAAATATGGGCTCTTTTCATTTTTTAAATGGTTCATGCGTGCTTATCAAAATTATATATACAAATATATTGTTTTAAATTCTGCTAACCATTTTATATAATTAATATGAATTTAACAGGATTTTAAAAGAATGCAAAAATTTTTGCTTTTAAAAATCATAATTATTAAATTTTCATATATTTAAAAAATTTAATAAAAACTATAAACTAATTATATATATTCCATGGATGGATTATGCTGTTTTAATCAGGCACGGCGAAAGCTATACGAATAGAACCGGCATACTCTCAAGGGACCTTAATAAATATGGGTTAACTGAGACCGGGGAGGAAATGGCGCGATTCACCGGTGAGCAGCTTAAAAATTTGAAATTTACAGGTATAATATCAAGTCCGGTTCTGAGGGCGGTTCAGACATCAAAAATACTGGCATCCTATGTTAACCTTGATATTACTGTTGATAACAGGGCAATAGAATCGGATTTTGGTGTTTATGATGGAAAAAGGATAATAGAGATACCAAATAAAAAAAGGGAGGAGCTTGGGATGGAGTCCTTCCAGTCCCAAATGGAAAGGATGATAGACCTTATTAATTCCTATGATGGAAGGTACATAATAGTCAGCCATGCATTTCCCATAAGATGCGCCATATGTTATTACCTTGACCTTAATGAGGAGGAGAGTTTTGGCATTGATATAAGATATGCATCCATGTCATTTATAGACGTTAAAAGAAAAAAGCCCCTTTCAATAGGGTCATTGCTTATTACAGACAGAATAAAAAAAATATTTAAATCTTAAACTGCATGGACCGGCTTTCCATGGGGGCATTTATCAGGATTCCCTATTGTCTGAAGCAGTTTTTCTATTGATGATGTGTCCATTAGATAATCTACCTTTTCAACCTGTGTGCAGGCCTTATCACTGTTAACACCGCTTCTTGTTAAAATTATTTCAAGGGTTCTATGGGCCATCATTATCTCACTATAAATCTCATTCCCATAGTCTGTAAGTGTTATCATTCCCCTTTCCTTTTTAATTATGTTTTTGGATAATAACCTGTTAATTAATTCATGTGCTGTGGGTGGTTTTATATTCATCAGACCTGCCACATCAGAAAGCCTTAAGGGTAAAGGTTTGCTATTATCGTGAATAACTACAATACAATCCCTTTCCTTTTTTGTTATATCCATAAATTAGTATTATGCTAAAATATTTAAATATTTCTTTTTTATGGGTATGCTTCATAACCGAAATTCCCCAGTAATTTAGATTTCTTAATGCCTTATGAACACCTCTTTGTTTAGACCAATATTTTCAAACAAATAATTAATTACATTTCTTTTTACGAAAACATTATAAATTTATAAACAATAAGGTATTTCACTATAGGATAATCAAATTCAAATGTGAATGTGAACGGGGGATTAAATGGTTGATAAAAGAAAGGTTAACACAAAGGATAAATGGAAGGAAAAATCATGGTATACGGTAGTTGCACCTTCATATTTTGGTGAGAAGGAAATTGCATTAACGCCCGGTTCTGATCCAAGATATATAATAAATAGAACTGTGGCCGTTCCTGTATCAGAATTTACTGGAAATTTTAAGAAATCATCATCCATGGTGCTTTTCAAGATAGATAACTGTATTGGTAAAAAATGCTCAACAGTATTCATAGGACACAAAGTAAGCGACGATGCAATAAGGAGGATGGTAAGGAGAAGAAGGGAAAGAATAGATATTATAACAGCAGTAACAACAAAGGATTTGTATAAAATCGTTGTAAAGATAGTTCTTGTTGCAGATAATAAGTTAACCGGAACAAAAAGGGCCGAGGTTAGGGCCACAGTTGTATCATACATTAGTGACAGGGCTGCAAATATGAAACTTTCCGAGCTTGCACTCTACTTAATCGGCGATGATATATACAATGATATAAGTGATGCATTAAAGGATATATATCCAATTAAAAAAATAGAAATACGCCGCTCAGAGGTTGAGGGCAAATCTGAACAGACCGTTTTAAATGAAACACCTGTTGAGCAGGAAGTGGAGAATTAAAAAAAAGATGCCGGGATGGCTCAGTTGGCAGAGCGTCGGACTCATAAGCATATGCTGAGATATCCGAAGGCCTCGGGTTCAATCCCCGATCCCGGCATACCAGCAATATTTAATTGTTAATTTTTACAATTAATGTTTTGTTTAAGGACTGCCTAAAGAATATCATCCAAAAGCTGCATGGCATTTTCCACCTGATATCTTTTGGGTTTTTCAGATGAGTTATTAATATTTGGCTGCTTATGAATGGCATACTCCCATTTTTCCCTAAGATCCATTCTACCAATGTTTTGCAGATACCTCTCACGGCAGCCACTGCAGCGCCCCATTAGAATATTTAGTGAATATTTTGGGTCAATTACCACTGACAGTTCCCATTCAAATAAATGGCCTGCAATCTCCGTGGGGTCAAAAATTAGGGGGCTATTATGTTTATACCCGCGTGATAGCATCTCCTCCACAAGTTGATTATGCCTTGATAACATTGTATTAACCTGTATGAGCTTTTCAGATGCGTACCTTCCCAAATGATTTCCTTCCCTTAAATATCCAACGGCCATATGTATTTCATTATGCTCTCCCAGCAGATGGCTGCTGCACATATATTTTGGATTAACCATCCACATTCTCATTAAAATCTTTATGCCACATATATTAAAAATATTTATTAAAAAAATCCTGATAAACTCATATATTATATAATCCGCAATTTAATAAATAATTAGGCAGGGAATTAAACTCTTAAGGCTTAAACAGGTTTTAGGTTAATTATACCACTCAAGACTTAAATATTGTTTAAGCATGCCTTACCTTGCATATAAATACTGTTAAATTAAGTAAGGGTGATGTTAATTAAAATACCTGTAAATACATATAATTATACCCCGTATGTTTTTGGAATCTCTATCAAAAATTTTTTAGTAATTATAATAGGAATTACTTTATTCGCGGTTTTAATTAAAATAAATATATACATACCTTTTATTTTTCTGATAATATACCTGTATATTTTTCTTGGCCATAAAACAGACATTTGGGTATTTTATAATTCGTTTAGAGAGAGTATCAATTATAAAACCAGCAGTATTAATCAAACAAATGATGATGGGATTTTTTTAAATGATAAAGAATTTATTTCAGCATTTGAATTAAACACCGGAAATTATTATATGAATTTAAATAAAAACAGGATAATGGGATCATTTCAGGGACTTATAGAGAATATTGATTCCGAATTAACAATAATATCCAAGCCTGTTAAATATGCAGATGGGTCATATTTTTATAAAACCTTTTTAATAATTTCATCAGGGATTATTGATATTATTAAAAATGATTCTGAGTTTATATTAAAGAATAAATTAATAATTAAAAATCAGGTTTATAACCATGAAGAAATTAGCAGGATTTTATTTTTGACAACTGAAAGGTTTTTTAAATCGTTCTTAAAAACCAATGATTATTTTGCCTCACTTCTTGATCTACGTGATGCGAATTATGATCAGGATTTTCTATATAACCTCCTTATTGATAGTTTTAGTTTCCCCTGCATAGCGGTATTGAATCTAAAATCGATAAAAAATAAGGATGTAAGATTAAAAAGGATGCTTGCAGAGAGAATTTCAGAATTCAGAAATAAATCCACAAGGACTGTAAATATTAAGGACCAGATAAATTCAATTAAAAATATGCAGGATTCTAAAAAAATTTTTGATATGTATATGACCTTAATAATAGAATCGGAACACCCGGTTGACCTGAAAAATAACACCGATAATACCGTTAAGCATCTAAAATCAATGGGGCTGGAATTCAAGATTTCAGATCATTTAAAATACAGGAATTATAACCTCAGAAAATTATATGTAAATGGATATAAATATTTGATAGGGTCAAAATGTTTTTCCAGTATGGTGCCCCTCTCATTTTCTGAATATGAGAAATCATGCCCTGCAATTGCAATAAATTCCATAAATAATAAAAAATTTTACTTTAACCCGTTTAATTACCAGTCATATAATATGATAATAACTGGAGAAACAGGTTCTGGCAAGACCTTCTTCACCAAAAAAATTCTTAAATCCCTCCATGAATACTATGAAATGGCATTTATCATAGACCCCCTAAATGAGTATGATGATGGCCTTATTATTAACTCATCCAGCGGTGAATACTTAAATTTCAGTGTTGATAACTATGAGGAAAAATCCATACTTGCACTGTTTATAAGCACAATATTAAGGGATGTAAAATATCTTGATATATTAAATACACTAAATAATATAAAACCCGGAAATGATATTAAAAAAATCTTAACCGACATTAATAAATATTATTCAGGAAGTAACCATTCATCATCATTAAATTATTACATTAACAATTACATTAAAATTCCTGTGAATGCAAATAATAAAAGAATAATATTTAGGTACTCCCTTGATAGGGAGGATTTAAAAATGCTTAATTTTATTTTTATACTTGCACAGATAAATAATATGGCAAGGTCATATAATGGACATAAGCTTGTTGTAATAGATGAAAGCCACCTGCTTCTTGGCAATCCAGAAACGGCTGAAACCATAGACAATTTTATACGAAATTCCAGGCATTATGGGACATCCATTATAAATATAACACAGAATATAGATGATTTTTTTATGAATATCAGATCACATTCAATTTTTAAGAATTCAAGCCATGTATTTTTATTCCGGCAGAAGGAGTCAAAAAATTTGAATAAAATCCTAAACATAGAAATTAAAACTGAAAACCTGCCCGGAGGTACCGGTTTGGGATATTCTGAATGCTATTATTATGGAAACGACACCTTATACCGCTTAAGGATCATTTAGTTTCGCATGAAAAACATGATTTATGTTAATGATTTTTTAAACAAATATTTATGCAGGTATTTAAAAAAGATGTTATTTCAATGTAATATTTTATGCTGTTTCTTCAACAGTTTTATTACTGCCATGTAACACGGTTATATATGAGAAAATGCATCCAAGTACCAGTATAATGAAGGAGACAATTAATGCTGAGTGGAGACCGGTAATAAACTTTGCAGATAGCCCACCGTTGAGCCTGCCAATGCCCAGAAAAACCTCAAAGGTAACATCTCTTGGTACTGTGGCGGCTGCAACAGTTATTGCAATAACATAGCTTAACAATGTGCCAATGTTTGATAGTGTTCTTAAAAGACCAGAAATTGAACCATAAAATTCCCTTGGTGTGTTTGACATAACCGCACTTGTATTTGATGGCCAGAACATTGATCCCCCAAAGCCAGTAACAAGGGAACCTGCTATAACTATATAAATTGGTGAGGATACACCAAGGAACAGGTATATTATTATACCCACGGCCATCATGGCAATGCCTGTGCCTGAAAGAATACCCGGGGGAATTCTGTCGGATAGCCTTCCCATTCTTGGTGCCAGAACGCTTGATAATAAATATCCGGGAACCAGTATAAGCGATGCATAAAATGGTGAGAAGCCCCTGACACCCTGAAGATACATTATTAATATAAAAAGAACGGCCAAAAATCCTATGGCCTGAAAGGTTGCGGCCATTAATGAATATGAAAGTTTTTTTATCCTAAATACTTTTAGCTGCATCAATGGATTTTTGGACCTTGCCTCTACCGCTATGAATGGTGCTATAAGTAATATGCCTGCCAAAACCAGTATAATATTAACTGTGTTTACACCAACGGATGCGATCTCAACAGAACCATATGATATTAGAGATAGAATAGAAACAAGTATAATAACACCGGGCACATCTATTTTTGTGCTTATTTTTTTATTGTCTTTTATGTATTTTGCGGCAATTAACCATCCAATTATGCCAATTGGAACATTAATATAAAATATATATCTCCAGCCTATAAACGTTGTTATGACCCCGCCAAGGACAATCCCCAGAACTCCGCCTATATTCCAGCCCATGCTTGTTATTCCGAAAGCCCTGCCGCGGGTACCCTTTGTAAAGTAATCGGCAATAATTGCATTGCTGTTTGCCTGAAGAAGAACGGCGCCAAAACCCTGTATTACCCTTGATGAAATTAAAAATGTGACATTGGGTGCCGCACCGGCCATACCAGAGCCTAGTATAAATATGAGAAATCCAATGTTGTATATTCTTCCCCTGCCATAAATATCGCCAATTTTACCAAGCTGTGTTGTAAATGCTGCAAGCACCAGAAGATAAATTAATATGACCCATATCGTTGAAAGAAACGGTGCCTTCAAATCAACCGTCATTGTTGGCAGTGCAAGCAGGACTATTGTGGTATCTACTGCGGACATCAGTGTGCCTATAAAAACACTTATTAGTACATATGTTTTTATTTTCTCACCATTTGATTCCATAATTATTCCACTTCACGCAGTCGGGTCACTGCAGCGGGATTTTTAAATCCCAAAATTACTTATCATAATAAATTATTTATTTATAAAATTTTTGTCAAAAAGTTATTTATGAAATTGATTTAATTAGTCTATTACTGGATGTTTTTCCCTTACAAACTTATTATTATTTATATCGTTTATGGCCTCCTCAATCTGTTCACGTGTGTTCATGACAATCGGGCCATACCAGTAAACAGGTTCATTTAATGGCCTGCCAGACATTAATAAAATTTCAGATGAAACATCCGCATAAACATCTATCTCATCACCTGAAAGTGAAAATGATACTGCATTGCCTGCCATGAATGTATTTCCAGAAATTTTAATGCTGCCGCTTATAATATATATAATAACGCGGTAATTCTCAGCCGATATGTATTTTATCTGTGCCTCAGGATCCATGGATATATGGAAATATGATATGTCTTGAGTTCCACCAGAATAAATACCCTGAACTTTCATGTATTTGCCGGCAATAACCCTAACACGTATGCCGTCTCCTGAAATTTCAGGGATTTCATTTGATTTTAGGGATCTGTATACAGGAGTTGACATCTTCTGTGATGCCGGCAGGTTTATCCAAAGCTGAAATCCTGCAAGCTCTGTATCCAGAATCTTTCCCGCATTATCCTCCATATATTTTGGCATTTCCTCATGGAAGATGCCGCTCCCGGCTGTCATCCACTGAACATCACCAGGATATATTGTTCCGGAGTTGTCCTCACTGTCCCGGTGATATACCTTACCCTTAAGTGCATAGGTAACGGTTTCTATTCCACGGTGTGGGTGCCATGGAAAACCAGCAAGGTAATCATCAGGATTTTTTGAACCAAATGCATCAAGAAGCAGGAATGGATCGGTTAATTTTACTGTTTGCTGTGACCCGAATATGCGCCTTAATTTAACGCCTGCACCATCCCGGGTTTCCATACCCTCAAACATATATTCAGCAATTTTGTACATGTTATTAACATATTTTCATTATTTTAATACTTTTTCTATACGAATTTATATCAAATAAATATTTGTATATCTTCAACATTGATTATTTAAAAGAATTTTTGATATTGGTGTCTCAACTTTTAATAACTGGCAATTTTAATTATTCTCCTGGCCTTTTGCACCCCTTATACTTGGAGTTGCCTAGATGTTATACCACTGTTTAAACTTCAATAATTGCATCTCATCGTACATTTTTTACATTGCATATTTTTCTTAATTAATTATCCAAACAGGCATGGAAAATGTTATTTGTATTTAACATCTGGGTGAATAAATATATGAATATCCTTCATTATCTCAATGCCAGTTATTATGTTCATTTTCAATCTACTATCAATAATTCTAGGTTACAATTTCTTCATAAATACTGTATACATAATGTTTGTTCTAAAAATAATTAATTTGATCTTGTTTCAGGAATCACATCACCTATGGATTCTCAAAAAATTTTAAAATTGATTATTTTATTGCATATATGTTGATATTTGGTTCTGGTATTCTATAAAGCTTGATACAATAATGCATTAACATGATATGGGTTTACCAGTTTTGATAACTACATCTTTTATTTGTACAAATTATTGTTAAAAAATGTGCGTTATCAAAGACGTAATTATGTATTATATGTTTTTTTAATTATACATATTTTTTTATTTGTAACATTCAATTATGGGAAATGATTCAATACCGATGGTTATGGCTACCTTCTTCAATGGGAATATTATTTTATTGTTTTAAACCATATTGTTGATAATATTAATCCTCTAAATTTATTCTTTTAATATCCATTTTGTCATATACGTGGTCAGAACTAATTATTTCTCCATTGCAATGCGCTGCATGGAATGCATCGGAAAAATTAACCCCACTTTTTATATACTCTGCGGCCAAAATATACATACTGTTATTTTCATGGCAGATGGCCATAACGTCTTTTTTAATTTCAATAAAATCCAGATCATATTTTTTGGCCAGCAGCATTAATTCAATATATGTTACCTCTGAGGTTTCAATTTTATGGTTTTTCATAATCTTAACTGCATTTTCCTTTAACCAATCAGAATTTTTAAAATTGCCAGAAAAAAGTCGGTATCAGCGTATGTCATTATAAGCCTCCTCATTTATATCATTTTTTAATTTTTTGATCGGTATATCCCTTAACCTTTCTCCAAGCCTTATGAGGTCCTCTATTGGATTTTCAGGAATATCATAAAGTATAATTTTGTCCCTGTATGGAACTATAAAAAATTTTGTTCCATAGTTTTCTCTTATTTCTTTGGGAATGTATATTTTACCATTTTTTTCCATTCCTATTATTGAATTTACCATAAGACTGTATTATATAATTAAATATTAAGTTATTAATAAATACTGATGATAAATATTTATTAATTTTTTTAACATCAAAAAAGGCCATAATATATACGACCTATTATTTCCATTATTTATCCTAATTTTCCAAAATTTTTTGTGGTATTCAGTATAAGAGTATGCATACATTAATATGCCATTAAAGATTTAAATGTTCAGCTTCAATGCTGGATGTTCTTATATTTAAAGTTTAAATAGCCGTTAGACACTCCAATGTTTAACATTATTGATTATAATATCATTAAACATTGAAATTCATAAATAATTCATATTCTCCGGAATTATAATTTAAAAGGACATTGATTAAAAATTTTTAAATATAATATTTAACTAATATATGCAATGGCTGTAACTCCAAGAAAGGGCGTTTTTATACCCAGAAGGGCAGTTTATGTAAGAAAAAGAAAGCATTCATCAAGGGAGCGCTTTGAGCCCGGGTATATAACCAAGGAAAAGCAGAAATTAAAAAACGAAAAGGATAATATAATAAACCTTAGAAAGGCATTGAATAAATGTGGTGGAAGGAATGATTGCATCAGAAAGGTGGTAAGAAGAAGCAGAATATGCTATCATGATGTTATAGAAAGTGAGGAAAAAATAGACAGAATTTATTTAAGAAATGGTGCATATTTTCATTTAGAAAATAATAAATGGTTTTACCATAAAAAGGAATGATCAGGAATTTATGTATTTTTTTATTTCCCTTAAAAATTTTATAAAGTTCTCCCTTTTTAATGACCCGGTATTAACATTTCTTGGGCTTGGATGGTATGAGCAGTAAAGTCTGATTCCATTGATATCATAATAAAGTTCATTTCCAAATTTAACATTTTTAATGTTTATTCCCTTTTCTGATAGTATCCTTAAATAGGAATCAAAGGCTATTTTACCAAGAACCAGAACAGCCCTAAGCTTATCCATCATTTGTATTTCTCTTATAAGAAACGGCTGGCAATTTATAAGCTCATCCTTTAATGGTATGTTATCCGGTGGCGCACATTTTAATGCAAGTGTTATATACATATCATTGTATGTTAGTCCATCATCCCTGGATGTTGATGTTGGGATATTTGTAAAACCTGCCTCGTAAAGTGCCGATATCAAAAAATCGGAGCTTTTATCACCTGTAAAGATCCTGCCTGTTCTATTACCACCGTTAAATGCCGGTGCAAGACCAATAACGAGCAGTTTACCGTGAATGTCCCCATAACCTGTAACGGGCCTGCTCCAGTAAATTTCTCCAGAATACCTTCTTGGTATCTCCCGCGTCGTCCTGTATTCCACAAGCCTTGGGCATTTTCTGCAATTGATTATTTCTTCATTAAGATTCATTCTTTTAT
>NZ_JAVYSZ010000002.1:0-115193 GCF_038728925.1 Acidiplasma sp. | reverse complement strand
AGGGACAGAGGTGAAGGTCTCCACAGGCGTAAATTCCCTATGCTCCACAGGTACATTTATATTTATATTATATTTATTAAAATATCTTTTTAATTTATTATATTTATCTTTTAACAATTCATTTATTTTTATAATTCCATAATATAGATCATTTAATGTAGAATTATAATCCCTATTAATTATAAATCCACAATTAGGGCATTTATATATTCTATCATTTAAATTTATATTGTATTTATTATGGCATTTAGAGCATTCTTTGGTTGTTGGCAGGAATCTATCCAGTAATATAAATGTTGAGGCCTTATGTTTAAGTGCTTTCTTAATTCCACCTATACTAGTGGATTCTATTCTCTTGCCAAAGAGGTGCTTCCATGAATTAATATTATCATCCTGTGTTATTACTATATCATAGTTTGATGATAGATAATGGACTGTTTTATTCACTGTATCCTTTCTTTTATTAGCGTTTTTTGTTTGTTCTATATTGAGTCTATTCTTCAGCTTATAATAGTTATTAGAGTTTTTTATTTTCTTTGATAATCTTCTCTGCAATCTTTTTTCTCTTTTAGATTTTGGTATGCCATAATTTATTATTAAACCATTAGACAATGTTAATTGATTTTTAATTCCCAAATCAACTGATACCATTTTTTGATTATTAATGGGCTTCTCCATGATATAATTATTTTTATATGCTGTTATGTAAATATAATAATTATTGTTTTTATTTATTAACAATGCATTTGCCGGTTCCAATATATTTAAATTATATAATCCATTTACTTTTAGTTTCTGCTTTATTCCCTGTATTTTAATATAATTATTATTTATTATTTTATATGTATTGTTATACTGTTTCAATGGTATTGATGTTATATATTTTTTAAATTTTAATTTCCCTATTTTATATCCCTTTTCCTTTAATTTTGATAATCCTTTAATATTATCCATGGTTCTATCAATAATTTCTTCCCTCATCTGTGATGATAAATATTTTAAATCCCTTATTTCATAATGGTCCTTTACATACACTGGTACTTTATTTACCTTATAATCCATATTAAAAATATCACTGTTAAATTCCTTATTTATTACATAATTATACAGCCATTTAGCCTCCAAAAATATTCTCCTTAATATCCTTGATGTGTTGGTATTTAGTTTATCACTGTCTATCTTTGTTTTTATAATTACTGCTGATTGAGATTTTCTTTTAATTTTGGTTTTATTCAATGAATCTTTTATTTTATTCTTCTTTGTATTCATCATACCTTCTTCTGATCCTCTATGTACTTTTCAACCACTTCAAGCGTTACTGCACCAACGCTTGCTATAAATTTTGACCTTGTCCATAATGTTGGTATCTTTCTTCTCAATACCGGAAATTCATCCCTTAATACATGTGATGTGTATCCTTTTATAAGGTTAACACATCTAATAACATCTATTCTTGGCTTTAAGTCTATTAATAAATGCACATGGTCTGGCATAACCTCCATTTCTATTATTTTATAGCCGTAGTCATTTTCCTTTTCAATAATAAGCTCCTTGAGTCTTTCATCTATGCCGTTTACTAACACCTTTCTTCTGTACTTAGGTGTGAATATTACATGGTACTGGCATGAAAACACTAAATGATCGTATGATTTGTATTCTTTCTTATACTGAGTTATTTCCATATATTAAATAAAGTATTTATCAACATTATATAAAATTTATTATATAAATGCATGAATTGCATATTCATTATGAAATATTTAATTTATTAACATTTTAAAAATTAATTATTTATTGAATTTATATTTTCTGGCTCCAGAAATTCATCCACATTGTAAACTCAGTGGCTTTCTTTCTGGTAGATTCATTTGTAAATTAATATATCATAAACTTTATGTTTTCATCCCCCTTATGGAGGGGACTTCACACCTTAAAATTAAAATTTATTCAAAATTCAAAATCAACATTAACCTTTATAATATCACCATCTTTTAGTGACAGGGCCTGCCTCAAATATTTATCAGAAATTACCTCAATAATATCTGTGTAAACGCTCCTTTCAGGAAATATGAGATAGCATTTTATCCCATCAATATGTGCATTAAAGCATTTTACACCACCAAAGGTCCTCTCACGATCCTTAAATCCTGATATAATAATTCCATCGGCACCACGCACCTGCCTCAAAATATTTTCATATTCCGGATTTATTTTTATGTTTAATGTGCCGGGAAATGGCTCCATTTTTAATTTTTCCTTAAACTGATCCATGTAACCTTTCTTGGATATATAGTATTTTCCCTCTCCAAGACCATTTTGTACCGTACCCTCCATTTCAAATGATTGATTGATCTTTAATATTGAATAAAGTTCATTTAATTCTCTGTAAAGTAAATCAAGTGCCTTTTCCTGTATTATTATCTTTTGCCTTCTATTTTCCATTGTTCTGTCTATATATTTCTCCTTTATTAATTCAAGAATTATTCTTGATGCCGTTTGCTGGCTAACGCCCATCTTCCTTGCCAGCTCTGATGATGAAATATATGCAATATTTTTGCTACCTGCAAGATTTTTTAATTCTTTTATTGCTGAATATAAGGTTTCGTTCATGCAGGTTAATATTTTTTAAGTATAATAGTATTGTTTATTATAATTAAATAAAAAAAGCATACTGATTCCAACATTAGGATGTTAAGTTTCTGTGCGGTTTATTATAAATAATTTTAGACCTTATTTAATTTTATACAATGAATAATTTTGAGTTAAAGGAAAATTTACGATATTTAATTAAATATTATTTTAATCGTAATAAGATTTGAATAAAATGATTAATTAAATTTTTTTTGCATTTTCATTAATAAAAATCAACAAAAAAATCATGATTTTATGCATATAATTCTTATTTCCTAAAAGCAATATTTTTAATATTCCGCGGGATAACGGTTTATGGGGCTTAAAATAATTGTTTCCATAAAGCAGGTCCCGGATGCAGATGATTTAAGAATTGATCCGGTGACAAACAACCTGATAAGGGAGGGTGTTCCAGCCATTATTAATCCCCCTGACCTCCATGCAATAGAGGAGGCTATAAGGTTAAAGGAAAAATATGGTGGTACGGTAACAATAGTTTCAATGGGGCCGCCCAGAGGAGACATTTCAATTAAGGAGGCAATAGCCATGGGTGCAGATGATGCCTATCTTGTAACAGATGCTGCCATGGCAGGGTCTGATACATGGGCAACATCCTATACAGTTGCACAGGCCATAAAAAAGCTTGGTGGTGCAGATGTAATTCTTTTTGGCAGAAGGGCAGTTGATGGTGAAACCCAGCAGGTTGGCCCGCAGACCGCCGTCTGGCTTAATGTTCCGGCTGTGGCTTATACAGATAAAATTATTGAAATAGACCAGAAAAATAAAAAGGCAGTATTACAGAGAACCACGGAATTCAACACAGAAATACTTGAGGTTCCCATACCGTTTGTTGCCACCATATCTGAGATTTCAAATACGCCAAGGGAGCCGACACTTGAGGGTTTAATAAAGGCCAAAAATTACAATGTATCAAGGCTGTCCAAAACAGATATAAACGCGGATCCCAAGCACATTGGGCTGGCAGCATCACCAACAAAGGTTATCAGGGTAAGGCCCCCACCAAAGATGAGAAATCCAGAAATTATTAAAAATGAGGATATTAATAAAACCGTTGACTGGATTATTTCAAAAATTAAAATAGCAGCCACCGGGATGAAATCATCAGGTGAGGATTATGTTAAGCCCAAGCCTGTTGCAAAGGCTACCGGTAAAATCTGGGTTTACATGGATCATACAAATGGTGACATTAATAAAACCTCACTTGAGATTCTTGGAGCAGCCAGAAGGGTGGCTGATCTAATGGACACACAGCTTGGGGCGGCGGTAATAGGTGACCATGCAGAGAATATCGTGGACATGGCATTTAAGTATGGTGCTGATGAGGCCTTTTACTGTGAAACCCCTGGTGTTGAATATTACGATAATGATGTTTACACAAGGGCTCTTGAAACACTGATAAAAAAATACATGCCAGATGCCATATTCTTTCCGGGTACATCAAATGCAAGGGAGCTGGCATCCACCACCGCAATAAAGGTTGATACCGGTTTAATAGCCGACTGCATTATATTTGATGTTGACGAAAAGGGCCAGCTGCTATCAACAAGGCCAGACTTTGGTGGAAAGGAAACCTCCACAATTATCTGCCCCAATAACAAACCTGTAATGGTAACAACAAGATCCGGAGTTTTTTCTGCATTAAAGGAGCGCGATTACAGGGGAAAAGTTCAAACGGAAACATTAACGGATACATCAACAAGATTCAAAATAAAGGATTTTAAGAGCATAGAGTATAATAATCCACTGCTTGGTTCAAAAATAGTTGTTGGCGTTGGCAGGGGAATTGTTAATAAGGAAAACATTAAAATGGCCGAGGATCTGGCAGACAAACTCCACGCAGTTGTTGGTGTTAGCAAGCCCCTGGCAGATGCTGGCTGGTATCCAAAGGATCATCAGGTTGGCCAGACAGGTACAACAATAAGGCCTGATCTCTACATAGCCCTGGGAATATCAGGGGCAATACAGCATCTTGTTGGAATTCAGGGATCAAAAAAAATACTTGCAATTAACACAGATGAAACTGCTCCTATATTTGATAACTGTGATTACGGCGTGGTTGGAGATATATTCCAGATAGTGCCAGAACTGATTAAAAAAATTGGTGATATAAATGCTTAATTATGATGTTGTTGTTGTTGGCTGCGGCCCTGCTGGGTCAGCTGCTGCATTAAGGGCTGCAAAGGCAGGTAAAAAGGTGCTGGCAATTGAGAGGGGCCCGGAACCAGGTTCAAAAAATGTATCCGGTGCAATGATAAGGAAGGACTATGTTTCTTCTGTATTTGGTGATGGCCTTCCATTTGAAAGGGAGGTTCAGAGAATAAAACTATCATTATATAATGGTGATAGTCCTGTGGATATTGAGTTTTCTCCGGAAAATTTGGTTACAACGGGGAGGCTAAAATTTGATAAATGGCTTTCATCTGTTGCTGAAAATGCCGGGGCCATGGTTATAAGCAAAACAACCGGGCTTGAATTAAAATGGGAGAATGGAACTGCAAAATCACTTGTTACAGACCGCGGTGAGGTTACAGCAGATGCCTTTGTGCTTGCTGAGGGCGTAAATTCATTGCTTTCAATGAAATCAGGCATAAAAAAGGATTTTACCCCTGATACTGCGGTACAGGCCGTAAAGGAGGTTTATGCAGTGAAAAAGGAGGATATAAATTCAATGTTCAATCTTCCTGATGAATCTAAGGGACTTGCATGGAGATTTGTCATGACAGACCCGCTTATAGCAGGATTCCTATATACCTATAAGGACAGTGTTGCGGTTGGAATTGGATCACCAATAAAAGAGCTTGTTTCAAGAAAAATGAGGCCAGAAAAAGTACTTGATGATTTTCTGGATAAAACCGGACTTGCAAAAAAATTTGAGGGCTATTCATTAAGAGAATATTCTGCGAAAGTCATACCTGAGGGCGGTTTTCCATCAATGAATCCAGGAAAGGGAAATGTGTATTTATGTGGTGATGCCCTTGGACTTGTGGACCCACTTACATTCGATGGCATAAGCCCTGCAATAGCCTCAGGAGCACTTGCAGGGGATGCTGCAGCGTCTGGATTATCCCAGGACATATACCATTATAATCTGGTTAAGGACCCGGAGATATCAAAAATAGTAAAGGAAAGGCCACTGGAAGGGCGCATGCTTGGAACTGATGCTGCATCAGGATACATTAATATGCTGTCTTCGGCATTAAACAGCTGGGCTTCCGGGGATCTTCTTGGCATAGGAAAAATAATATCCTCAAATTTCAGAAACGTTATGCCGGACCTTATAGAATTTATGACGAAAATGAGGTGATAAAATGAGAACGGAGGAAAAACTGTACACATTAAGGTATAAGAAGGATGAAAAGCCACACCTTTCCATAAGGGATTCCGGACTGTGCCTTGAATGTGAAAAGGAAAATGGAAATCCACAGCCATGTATATTAATATGCCCCGCAGGTGTGTATACATGGGAGGATAAAAAAATAGTTGTTGGTTATGAAAACTGTGTGGAATGCGGTGCCTGCAGAATAGCCTGCCCATACGATAATATTAACTGGGAATATCCCAGATTTGGCAGGGGTATTGCATTAAGATATGCATAGATTTATTTTTTTATTTTTAAATTTTAAGATGTAAAAATTATTTCTTTACAACCTTTTATGCGTTTAATAATATCATTTTATAATAAAAATTGCATCGTTCCATTGCCGAGTTTTATGAGGGTTTTAAAAAATTTAATAATTCTATTAAGTATTATAATCAAAATACATTAATTTAATTGATCATAATTCTCCATAATATATGAATCCACGGCCCTTCTTCCACTGATCATTGCAGATCTTATATCATACTGGTTTTTATCAAATATATTTATATTGTATGAATCCTGTTTAATGAATTTAATTCCATGCCTTTCTGCAAGTTTGATGTAAAATTCCCTTCTTGACCTTTCGAGGATTTCCAGTGATTCTGGATTGATAATTACTGTATTTTTTTTCGAAATTTCCAGTGCATCATCAAAGTATCTGTATATATTCGTGTTAATTGAAACATCTCCCATATTTTTAATATCAGGATAAACCTTATCAGGGGAACAGTCTATTCCTGATGTTCCCCTTGATTTTTCTACTGTTATCCCGCGCCTATCAAGTTCATTTAAATAATAATCCACAAGTGCCTTAAATTCAGTTCTTTTATGTGGTTCTAAAATATCGTTAATCTGCCCACCGGGGACATTTTCCTCATAAATCACTGGTTTTAATCCAAGTGAAAGTGCATAAAGTGCGGCCTCCAAACCTTTTATACCCGCACCATCTATTTCTATTTCTCCAATTAATTTTTTGTTCCTTCTTATGGTGCTGTACAGCTCAAGGCCTGTATCAATGTTGACAGTGCAGCGTACCTCGTTAACACCTAACCTCCTGCAGTCCTGATTGCACCTGATGCATGGCCTTGGATTGTGACCGTGCAATAATTTATACGGAAAGTATGGATCAGCCAGGGCCTCACGGCCGGTTGCTACAAAATCTGCCTTCTTCAATATTTCGTTCGCATCGGCAGCATTTATTACAGAACCAACCAGAATGGTTGTTTTATCCGGTCTCCTTGGAAGCCTTGCATAAATATGATTATGTTCATAATAGAATGGTGCAGACGATGCTGGGGGTGCGAATCTGCCAGCAGAGTAATGAATATAATCAATTTTCCTTATTGATTCACCCACCTTTAAACCGTAATCGGGACCGTAGCCATCAGGGTCATTTTCATACAGGCTCAGTCTTATTCCTAATGGTATATCATAATAATTCTTTATATTTTCAGTCATTTCGTTAATTATCCTAAGCCGGTTTTCCAATGAACCACCGTATTTATCATCCCTTTTATTAAGGGCAGGGGATATGAATTCCTCAAGCAAATAACCATGGGCCCCATGAAGCTCTATCCCATCAAATCCTGATTTGTATGCTATGTCTGCTGCCCTGTAGAATTTTTCCTGAACATTAATTATATCCTCAATACTCATGGTCTGAGGCACATTCCCCATATAATCCATGGCTGTCGGTGCAAATATTTTTTTGGTATTAAGGCCCTGTAAGGCCTTGGCACCTGAATGAACAAGCTGAACAAAAATTCTGGAATCGTATTTATGCATTCTCTCGGTTAACCTGAAAAATTTTGGAGTCTGTGAGTAAGAAAACATCCCTAGCTGGTTTGGCGATCCCTTACCATTTAGTTCATCCACATATGTATATTCAGTAATTATTAATCCATAACCACCACGTGCACGTTCTTCCAGATATGCTATGTGATCCTCATTTGTATTGCCATCTGGAGAGGCCAGATTGGAGATCATTGGCGCCATGACAAGCCTGTTTTTAATTTCCAAATTACCTATGGTTCCGGTGCTAAAAACATCCATGTTTTTGTATATTCGTATTCATTTAAAAGTGTTTATTATATGAAAATAATAACATCATGTTTTATATTAAAAGTTTGAAAAACAAAATTAAAAATTAATTTATGCATTATCTATATATAATATTTTAATAAAAATAATTTTATAAAAAAGTTATTTCTGATTAAATAGATAACTGTCTTATATGATAATATCACAAAATTATTTAAAGTTTATATGTGAACATTCGCCTAACATTATAATTTTATTTATTTATGCAATTTGGAATTATGGCAATAATAAAGGCAGAAAAGGTAAGCAAAAAGGTAGTTATAGTTGGAAACCTGAACAGACAAAAGATAGTTAATTCCCTCCTTGAGAACCCAGTAAAAATATCAGAATTTGCGGGTTACACTGCATACACAGGCAAATATGGCAATGAGGACATTACCACAGTCTTTCATGGAATAGGAATTCCATCATTAACACTGGTAACAGACGATTTAATATCTCTTGGTGCCAGGGAGATAGTAAGATTCGGATCAGCCACAGCAGTATCAGACAGCATGGAACCGGGCACTGTGGTTCTTCCCATTGGATATTCTTATAACCCTGGAGGCACATTTAAACAGTATCTGAATTCTGACTTTTCAATGGCCCTTACACCAGACTTTGATCTCCTGGCATCTGAAAGGGAAAAATTGAATAACGCTAATATTAAAACTGAAATAGGAAATGTATTTACAAGTGATGCATTATTTGCCCATACACAAGAGTTTATTAAAAAATTGTCAGAAACTGGTCACATTGCAGTTGAGCTTGAGGGTGCCGGACTTTACTTTATTTCAAGGCTTAAAAATGTAAGGGCACTATCAGTGCATTTAATTTACTCCAATGCAGTAACCGGGAAATCAATGGAACAAAACAATATTAATGAATCAGAAAATAAAATAGCCAAAACTATACTGAACCTTCTCACAGGAAAAAATTAATTTTTTATAATTTTTAGGAAATTACATTAGGTTGTTTAAACATACGTCAGCTCACTATATGCATTATTTTCCTACCTTGGACCCCACTCATTTTATTTTTCATTACAACTCAGTGGTATGCAATTATTATTTTCAACATATAAAAGACATAAGAGGAGAGAATCATGAAATTATAAATATAAATTTAAATTCAATGGACAAATTAAAAAATTATATTCAATAAATATCTTGAAATAAAAAATGATAGGAATTTATTAATATCAATATATAATGAAGATTACAAGGGTAAAAAATTAAGAAAATTGTGTTGTTATATTCCTCCGGGAGGTAAATGGTGGTTAATATGAAGCATATTATGGAGGGCTTTGATAAATTTATTTCATATAAAGAAGCTGTTAATATTTTTAATTCTATTAAATGGGAATATCCAGCATATGAGAATGTAGGTATAAACAATTCTATTAATAGAATTATATATAATGATATTTTATCAAATATGGATGTACCTGAATTTGATAAAAGTGCTGTTGATGGCTATGCTGTTAGATCGGTGGATACATTAAATGCCTCTGTGAATAACCCTTCAAAGTTAACTATAATTGGGTCAGAATCCGCAGAGGAAAAATTTGATCAGAATTTAAATATAAATGAATGCATAGAGGTTTACACCGGTTCAGAGATTCCACAGGGTGCGGATTCAGTAATAAAGGTAGAGGAAACAGAAAGGTCTGGTAATTATATATATGTTTATTCCTATTCTGGTGAAAATAAAAATATATTCAAAAAGGGTGAGGATTTATCCAAAAATTACAGAATACTTAAAAAGGGCGATAAAATACTGCCCCAGCATTTAGCTGCAATGGCATCAGTTAAAATAAATAATGTTAATGTATATAAAAAAATAGTAATAGGCATAATTAACACAGGAAATGAAATTATAAACAAAAAAATAGTAAATTCCACAGGTATTCTCCTTAAAAATTATTATTCAAGGCCATATACTGAAGTAGTGGACGGTGGCATATGCGGTGATGATGAGGAATGCATAATTAACCATATAAATAAAATAATTGATAAGTGCAATATAATTATAATTACTGGAGGTACGAGTCTTGGAAGAAGGGATAAAACAACAGATGCAGTGTCCAGAATTGGGAGTATTCTCTTTTCTGGTGTGGCAATAAAACCTGGCAGAACAGTTGCATTATTTAATATAAAAAATAAGCCAGTTATTTCGGTATCTGGATTGCCTGTTGCAGCACTCATCTCATCATTGGTATTTGTAAATATGTATATAAAAAAAATATCTAATTTTGATATTTATGATAAAATAAATGGAATTCTTGATGAAAATATACATAATAAAATAGGATTTACAACATTTCAAATATGCAGAGCATATACAGTAAATAATAGAATTCATATCAAACCATTAAGAACAACAGGTTCCGGCATATTATCATCAATAATATATGGAAATTCCATTGTTATGGTTCCAGATTATAAAGAAGGAATAGAGGCCGGTAATATAATAAATGCATATAAAATAGGTGATATAGAATGGGACTAATATTCCATGATTTAATAAAATTTGATGATGCTTATAAAATAATAAATGAAAATATGGAAAAATTATCAGATTCTGAGATTATTAATTTAAGTGAAGCATACAATAGAATAAGCGCAGAGGACATTTACAGCAAAAATAATTTACCTTTATATTCAAGATCACAGGTTGATGGCTATGCCGTTATATCATCTGATATTAAGGATGCAAGTTATAATAATCCTGTTAAACTTTTGCTTTCAGGCGAAACATTTATTGGTGAAACACCTGTGAATCATCCCGGAAGCGGGAAATGCATAAAGGTTCCAACAGGCGGTGCAATACCAATAGGGTCAGATGCCATGGTTCCATTTGAGGATACAAATATAAATGGAAATACTGTAATATTTTATAAATCTGTTCCAAAATTTAATGAAATTTCAAATGCAGGTATTGATGTTATAAAGGGTGAAAAAATATTAAACAAATACACAATGCTGGATTCAAGGCATATAGCAGTGCTGGCAGCCACAGGTCTTGATAAAATAAAGGTTCTAAGGAAAATTAACATAGGAATAATAAGCACCGGAAATGAATTAATTTATCCCGGTGATAATTATATAGATGGGAAAATATATGATTCCAACGCTATGGCAATAGAATCAGAACTTAACAGCCTTAATAATTTTAATGTAAAAAATTATGGAATACTATCAGATGATTATGAATTAATAAAAAATGCAATTGATAAATCGGTAAATAATAACGATATAACAATTACAATTGGGAGTACATCTGCAGGCGATAAGGACATGGTTTATAAAATATTGGGTGAATATACTCCAGGGATATTATTCCATGGCGTTAGGGTAAAACCAGGGAAACCATTTATTTTTGCAAAATCAGGCAAAAAAATAATCTTTGGTCTTCCTGGTTTCCCGGTTTCTTCCATGATGATTTTGTATTCACTTATTATACCGAATATATTCAGCATTTTTAATTATAATTATAATTATAATAAAATAAATGCATATACAAAAGAAAATTTTGAGCTGCATGTTGGCAACACTGATTTGCTTTTAATAAAATTATTAAAAAAGGATAAAAAATATTATGCATATCAGGTTCATGGCAATTCAGGGTCAATATCCCGAATAATGAGGGCCAACGGTTTTTCTATCATAAATTCAACGTCAGAATATTTAAAGAAAAATACAGAAATTAAAGTTAATATTTTTAATAATAACATACCTGATATTCTTATATACGGTCAGTATTCACCATTAATTGAGGATATGCCGTATAATATAAGATTAAAATCAATATTCATAGAATCAGGATACAATGACATTATAAGATCCATGGAGAATAATGAGGCTGATCTATATATTTTAAATTATAAAAATAACCCTGAAAATAAAAACTATGATATAATTAAAATTGGTACACCATACGGTTTTGTTTACAGCAAAAGAAATTATGACACAGCTGCGATTTTATATAAGGGATCAGGCCTGTATGATTACTCGTATGATAAATTGAATACCAAAAATATTATTTATCTTGATAATCCCAATATAATAGCCGATTACGTCAAAAATAAGCGTTGCGATGTCGGGATAACATATAAGAATTATGCTGAATATTATAATTTGAATTTTGATTTCATTGATAATATTTATTTTTATTTTTATATAAATAAGAACAGTATTTATTATAATGAATTAAAAGCATTTATTAATGATAATCTATGATGGCAATAATATTTGCTAAAAAAAGTGAAAGATTAAAAGACAAGCATAATAAAATAATATGCAATGAAACGATGATAAATAGAATTTCTAGAATATTATATGAAACAGGTCTATTTGATAAAATTACACTCTTTACAAAAAATTTTTCTTTGCAGTGCAAATACTGTGATGTATTATATGATCATACAAATGGCGTTTTAATAAATTCAATACTTTACTGCATTAAAAATTTCAAAGAATTTTTTGCCGTCGGCGGGGATATGCCGCTTATAGATCATGATATAATAAAGGAATTGATTGATAATTATAATAAAAATACAGTATCGGTTTTAAATCATAATTATTATGAACCATTATTTTCTATATACAATTATAAAATATATGATAAAATGGAAAATTACATAAACTCTGGAGGCAGCAGTGTTAAAAAATTTATGGAACTAAATAACATAAGTTATATTAAAAAAGATACAATAAAATTAAAAAGTGTTAATTATTATGATGACTTAATTTTTGTAAACAAATACTTAAACTGTATTTAAAATAATGCTTAATAATTTATCAAAATCATCTGGGTAAATAATGCATTTTTTATTGTATTCATTATTGTTTGCTTTTATTATATAATTATGTTCATATTTTAAAAAATCTTCATTACCAAGCACAAGGAATTTTATGGCTTTTTTATATGATTTAAAACCCTCAATAAATATTATATCCGCATTATTTTCAGCTATTATATCATCAATATTTAAATGAGAATTAATCATCTTATATGACTTTGACGGCGTTAATCCATATGTAATATAAGCACCTGCATTTTCCATTTTCCATGTATCCTTGTTTTCTGTATCCAGAGATATATTATCATGTGGTATATCCTTTATATACATTATTTTAAAATCCTTATGCAAGCGTTTTATTAAATCATATATTACTGTTGTTTTTCCAGATTTTGAGGACCCAAAAAAGGAAAAAATTGCCATCCATAATACATAAAAATTAGATATAAAATATTTATCAAAGAAATAAATGATATCCAAGTGCAAAATTCATTGCTGCTGCAAACATGAGATACATTAGCCATATGCCGGTTATAAACTGAAAGAATGCTTTTGTTCTTCCCCATGTCTTTGAATGAGCAAGACTTGCAGGTATATCATTTATATATATTAACGCCAGAAGTACAAAGAGTATACCAACAGGTACATCCTTTCCCAAAAAGAATATTAAAGCACCCACTATGGATATCCAGAGGAAACCGATGGCCATGAAGCCATCCACAGTTGTATCTGCATCCTTGTATTTATTATATCCAAGTGCAAACCAATGAACACCATATGCCGTAAAGGCAAGGGCAGCCATATAAAGTATTGGTGAAGATCTGAAGGCATGAAAAATTGTTAACCCCAACCAAAGGTATGTTCCTGTGAGAAATTGCATAAAACCAGGCATCATTATTCCCCATAAACCCATGGAATGATTTACCCTCTCATTAGCCTCTTTAGGGTATTTAAAAAGGCCTGCACCGCCATAAACAAAATAGCCTATTCCTAGACCAAAAAATCCAACCGCCAATGGAGGCAAAGCTGCATACATGTTTTATCTAAAATAAATTATAATTGATTATTTAAAAATTTATACAATATTCTGAGTATAAATGTATAAATAATAGTAATTTATAATTAATTAGATGATTTAATGCCAGAATTAAGAGTTTTTATAGATAAAAATGAATATAATGTCGAAAAAGGTAAAACTATTCTAGAAACCATGATGGAAAATAATATAGATATACCGCATGTATGCTTTAACCCAGCTCTTGGACCAATAGAATCATGTGATACATGCATTGTTAAAGCAAATGGCAAATTTGTAAGGGCATGCTCCACAGAAATTGAGGATAATATGAATATATGTTATGAGATAGAAGATGTAAAATCAAGGCAGTTAGAAGCAGTGAATAGATTACTTACGAGACACAATTTACACTGCACTGTATGTGAAAATAATAACGGTGACTGTGCATTGCATAATGCAGTTGATAAGTTAAATTTGGAAAGGCAAAAATATCCGTTTGAAAAAAAGGGGTATGAACCGGATTATTCAAATCCATTTTACAGGTATGATCCAGATGAATGTATATTATGTGGGCGGTGTGTTGAGGCATGCCAGGATGTTGAGGTAAATGAGACTTTAAGCATAGACTGGTCACTTGAGAAACCACGTGTTATATGGGATGATAATAAACCAATAAATGAGTCTTCATGTGTTTCATGTGGCCACTGTGTTACCGTTTGCCCTGTAAATGCCTTGATGGAAAAATCAATGCTGGAAGAGGCGGGCTATTTTACATCGCTAACAAAAAAAGCCAAAGATAATTTGGTGGATTTTGGAAAAGGATTGGAGAAACCAATAGGTATTGGCATGATAATGAAAATAAGCAACATTGAGGCACAGATGAGAAATGAACAGATAAAAAAGACAAAAACTGTATGTACATACTGTGGTGTTGGATGTTCATTCACTATGTGGACCAAGGGAAGAAAAATTTTGAAGGTACAGCCGGAGATTGAATCACCGGCGAATGGTATATCCACATGCATAAAGGGTAAATTTGGATGGGATTTTGTAAACAGCAAGGAAAGATTAAAAAAGCCACTTATAAGGAAAAATGGCAAATTTATTGAGACATCATGGTCAGATGCAATAAGGTTCGCTGCCAATGGATTAAAAAAGGTTTCTGAAAAATACGGCAATGAATCAATAATGTTTATAGCATCATCAAAGGGAACTAATGAAGAAGCATATTTAATGCAGAAACTTGCAAGACAGATATTTCACAACAATAACATTGATAATTCCTCAAGGTTTTGTCAGGCTCCTGCAACAACAGGACTGTGGAGAACTGTAGGTTATGGTGGTGATGCAGGATCAATAATGGATATTTACAAATCTGATCTTGTGTTTATAATAGGGGCAAATACAGCAGAATCCCATCCAGTTATTGCAACAAGAATAAAAAGGGCGCATAAATTAAATGGGCAGAAATTAATAGTTTCTGATTTAAGAAAAAATGAGATGGCAGAACGTGCAGATATATATTTGCATCCTGCACCTGGAACTGACATTGTACTGCTTTCCGCCATAACAAAATATATTATAGATAAAAAATGGCATGATAAAAAATTCATAGATGAAAGAGTAAATAATTTTGATGATTATTATAAAAGTCTATCATCATTTACACTGGAAAATGCTGAAAAAATAACAGGAATACCAAGGAATCAGATTATAAAAACTGCAGAGATGATTCATAGTGTTAAAAATATGTGCATACTATGGGCCATGGGTGTTACACAGCATTCTGCAGGGTCTGATGAATCAACTGCAATATCTAATTTATTACTGATAACCGGCAATTACGGAAGACCAGGCACAGGAGCGTATCCTTTAAGGGGACATAACAATGTACAGGGTGCAAGTGATTTCGGTGCAATGCCAACTTATCTGCCTGGATATCAGCCAATAAATGATAAAAATGTTATACAAAAATTTGAGAAGGCGTGGAATACAAAGCTTTCGGTTAAGCCAGGAATAGATAATGTATCATGCATAGAAAACATAGATAACGATAAAATAAAAGCAATGTATATTGTTGGACAGGAATTTGCCAGTACTGGTCCAGATTCTGAAATGGTAAGAAAATCACTTGAAAATCTTGAATTCTTAATAGTTGAGGATGTATTTTTCTCAGAAACTGCAAAATTTGCAGATGTTGTTTTGCCGGCAAGCGTAAGCCTTGAAAAGGAAGGTACATTTGTGAATACTGAAAGAAGGATACAGAGATTGTACAGAGTCATGGAACCATATGCTGAAACCAGACCTGACTGGGAAATAATTCAGGATATTGCAAATGAGCTTGGAGCGGGATGGAATTATAAAAATCCATCTGATATAATGGATGAGGCATCTGAATTGTGCCCCATATTTAAGGGCGTTAATTATTCCAGGCTCGAAGGATTTAAGAGCCTTCAGTGGCCCATGAAGGAAAATGGTGAGGATTCTGAATATTTATATGAGGATAGATTCAATTTCCCTGATGGCAAGGCAAGACTATACATACTTAAATACAGGCCTCCATTAATGGAGGATGAAGAATACCCGCTTCACCTAAACAATGGAAGAATGCTTGAGCATTTCCATGAGGGAAATGAAACATTTAAAACCCCCGGTATAAGGGAAAAAGTGCCTGACACCTTTGTTGAGATATCAAATGACCTGGCAAAGGATTATGGCATAGAATCCGGTGATTATGTAAAAATAGTCTCAAAGTGGGGCAGTGTAAAGGTACGTGCCCTTGTAACCGATAGAGTGAGTGGAAATGAGCTGTATATGCCTATGAATGCTGCATATGACGAGGAGGGCATAAACATGCTTACGTCATATAACCGCGATCCTGATTCAGATACACCGTCATATAAGGAATTGCCTGTTAAAATAATTAAATTAAAAGATAAGGGTCCATCTCCACTTCCAAAAACAAATCCAAGATTTGGAAAACGTGTTCCACAAAAAGGAATAAACATAGAAATGAAGTGGAAGAGAACAGATTATGTAAAATTAACGGATGATTAAAATGGCAAAACCAATAGAATATATTGAGGAAAATGAAAAAAACGAAATGGATATAACAGACATGCTGCCTGAGGAATATAAGGAAAGTTTCAGCAACCTTCTTAAAACAGTTAAAAATCTTAACGATTCCGGGTTTTTTTCACTTATTAATGCATTAACATCAAATTATAAATATATCATAGACACATTATCAGACCAGCTAGAATCAGAGGATACAAAAAGATCCATGACAAATATTTTTAGTATATTCCAGCTTTTATCAAAACTGGACACAGATAAAACTGTAAATTACATGTCAGAACTTGGAAATGCAATAAGTAATGCTAAAATTCCTGATAGAAGATATGGGCTTATGGATATAGCGAGGACTATAAATAATAATGATACTGCCAGGACTATTATATTACTGTTGAAGATACTATCAGATACATTTGGTAAAAAATGAATCCATATATTAATAAAAAAATTATAAAATGTATCGATGGAAATAAATATTTTACAAATGATTACATAACATCAGAAGAACCCCTGGAAATAAGATTATCAGATGGCAAAAACACAGAGCCGGTGTCGGTTATAATGAGAACACCGGTTGATGATTTCCCACTTGCCGTTGGATTTTTATTTGATGAAGGAATGTTAAAAATAAAAGATTTTCAAGGCGTAAATTATGATTATGGAGCTAAAATAAACGAAAAAAATAATATAGTTATAGTAAGTGTAAATAAAATTGATTATGATTTAACAAATCAGAGAAATTTTTACGTTAATTCAAGCTGCGGTGTATGCGGTAAAACAAATATAGAGAATGTTTTTATAAAAAATTCCAAATTTGTGAAAATAAAAGATAGGGTAGAACATAATCTGATTTCTTTGTTACCAAAAAAAATGAGGGAAAATCAGGAGATATTCAGATATACAGGTGGTATACATGCCGCTGCCATATTTGATTATAATGGAAATTTGATATCCATATCTGAGGATATAGGAAGGCATAATGCCGTTGATAAATCCATAGGAAAACTTCTTCTCAATGGTATATCAAGGATGGAGGACACAATAATGCAGGTGAGTGGTCGGGCAAGTTTTGAAATAGTACAGAAAGCGGCTATGTTTGGCATATCAATTATTAGTTCAGTCTCTGCACCCTCATCGCTTGCGGTGGAACTTGCAGATACATTTAATATTACATTAATTTCTTTTGCACGCGATAATAAATTTAATATATATACTCATGATGAAAGAATACTTTAAAATAACATTATAAATTTTATATTAATCATCTTGATGTTGGATATATAATCATATTTATTAGTATAAAGACCCATAATAAAAAAATGCCCCAGGATCCCGGAAATGATTCCTTCACTGCATTGATTATTCCCCTATGGCCATCTGATATTACCAGCTTTGCTCCTGTCAATCCCTTTCCTTGAGTTTAAAGAAGAAATTATTCCAGTCCATCCCATCCTCTGAATTATAAATATTAATGGAAAGAATCTGTCTTATTCTATTGCTGTTTACACCTATTGATGTGTATAATGCCATTGATTTATATTTATTATTTTCCCTTACCCTAAAGTATGATGCATCTATATAGGTATATTATTTTATCATCTATCCTTGTTTCTAAGACTTCCTTAACCTTGGCATCCAGTTCCTTATTCAGTGATGATACATACTCAGTAGATACACTGACACCAAGATTATTTATTATACTGTTAACAGATCTTGTTGATACACCATTAATGTATGATTCTGCTATTACAGAGTTTAATGCCCTTTCAACAGTGGAGTATTTGTCGAATACCTTAGTTGTAAAAGATCCTGACCTTATATCAGGCTTGTCTAATGTTAATTCACCATCCAAAGTCTTTAATTTCCTTTTTTGGTTCCATTCCTGTAGCCTGTCCTTTTATTATTCCTTTAAGATCTTACAGCATTTAACTTTCAAATGGACTGATCCATTACATTGTTTAAGAACCATGTAATCAGTTCCTTCTTTCCATCTTTTCTGTCATTTATGAAAACCTTTATTAATTCCTCTATACTTATTAATTGACTCTTTTCATTTGTCATTTTGTTTACCTCATTATAATATTGCAAATAGTCATTTTAAATTTACAGCAAAAGAATTACACTATCATCCTTTTTAATGATCATATCATTATTAACATGGGGTTTATAAATACACAAAATACGGTACACAACCACTCATTATCAAAAGAGCTTAATATTTCTAAGGAGACATTAATAAATTATTTTGGTTATTTAGAATATTCATTGATTATTAAATTGATATTAAATTTTAGAAGATCATTTACATCAGCATCACGGAAAATGAAAAAGGTATATTTTTATAATTCAGCCTTTGTATGCAATTATAAAAACATTATGGATTATAGTTATTATGAAAAATAGTTATTATGAAAAATTAATAGAAAATTTTGTCATGCAGGAACTTGATTCGAAATATTATTTCAGGGATAAAAATTATGAAATAGACTTTATTTTAAAAAATGGTAATATTATACCTGTGGAGGTTAAATATAGAAATAATGTAGAGATAAAAAATTTTATAAAAGTTTTAAAAAACTAAATTTAAATTATGGTGTAATTATAAGCAAGGATGAATTCAGGGAAGAAATTATTGATAACATCAAAATTAAAATTTTACCGGTATGGTATTTACCCATAATTAATATTAAAATTTTAAAATAAAATAATTATATGCTATGTTAATCCAAACTTTTATAATATCTTATTTTAAGCTTTTATATGGCATAAGTTAATAATCAAAAAAATAACGAACCATATAAATAATACCATTAAATAATGGTTTATGAATAAACTAAACAACAGCAAACATGTTTTTCTCTTATATTCCATAATATTAATTTTAATGGCAATCTCAATGAGATCAACTAACAATATGGTTGTGACAACCGTGCCTTTATTCTCCAAATACATTCTTCACTTTTCCTATATATTAACCGCACTTGTTACTGCAGTAATATATCTTGGCACTGTAATAGCCACATCATTTTTGAATCCATTAATGAACGCCCGGTTAAGGAAAAAGGTATTTGTCTTCTCAAATTTTTTATTAACATTGTTTTTAATACTTTACTATTTATCAAATAGCATAAGCGTTTTTATTATTTCATTTTTAATTGGGCTGGCATACGGTATAATTCTGCCAAATATAGTTACATCTGCAAGCCTCTATCCTGATCAAACAGGCAGGGAAAGGCTTTTAAGCATCTATTCCGTTGGTCTAAGTTTTAGCCTTGTCTTTGGCCCAACCCTGGAATCCTATTTGCTCAAAATTATAAGTTATAGAACTATATTTCTTTTCTTTGCACCAATTGGCATCATAGGATTTATATCATCATTTTTCATGGAATTCCCGGAAAATAAAAGGGAAACACATGGGAAATCCATTAGACATAATAGTGGCCTATGGACATCAATACTAACAATAACCACCTATAATGTTCCATTTGCCGCCCTGACCGTTTTTCTTGCCATATTTGCAGAAACAAGATTCCAGGTAAGCAGATACATGGCATACCTTCCATTTGTATTCTTCTTTACAGTATCGTTTTTTGTTAGGATTTACCTTAGCATAAGGCCAATAAAAAATATCAGGTACGCAATAATTATTGCCCCGGCAATAACAGTTATAGCCCTAATACTGTTCCCGTTTCTTCCAAATTATGATACATTTATACTTGTTATGATGCTTCTGGGTATACCGCACGGTTCCATATTTCCACTATCCACCATTGAAATATCACGTGGATCATCCATATATGAAAGGAATGCGATAAATTCTTATTTCTATTCCTATAACATGAGCCTTTTCATGATTATACCATTAATCTTTGCGGCCATAATACCTTACATAGGCTTTGAAAAAACCTTTGCGATTCTAATTATCCCTGTTATTATTTCAGTGGCAGTAATTATTAAGAAATTCTGGAAGGACGATAAAATCTTCGGGGTTAATAAAAGCATGCTTTAACATAAATTTTATAAAAACCATTATATTATCTAATCTGTTATATTATAATTTAATATAATCAAATATTATATTTAACCCATGATTTCTGATGATACTTTGAGGGAGGGAATGCAGGCACCAGGCATTGCATTCACTGTAAATGAAAAAATAAAACTTGCCACAATGATATCTGATGCTGGAATTAAAAAAGCCCTGGTTTCATATCCATCTGCCCACGAGTCTGAAAAGTATGTAACTCAGGAAATAGTTAAAAGGGGAATTTTTAAGGATGTTTATGGTCTTGGAAGAACATTAAAATCTGATATAGACGAAATATACTCCACTGGAGCAAATATATCCCTGCATTTACCCTTCATAATAAAAGATATTAACACAATTTTGGAAAATATAAGGTATGCATCAAGGCTTTGCAGAAAACTTGAGGTCGCCCTGGTTGATATTGACCAGTACACCATAAATGATTTAATAAAAATATCAAGGTTAATACATGACTCAGGTGCTGATATTATCCAGATTCCAGATACAAAGGGAATTACGGAACCAAATAAATATGGAACGATAATTAAAAGGATTAAAAATGAGGTAAAAACATCACTGGAAATACACTGCCATAATGATTATGGATATTCAATAGCCAATGCAATTGAGGGATTAAAAAACGGTGCAGATTATGTTGATGCAAGTGTATTTGGCCTCGGTGAGAGGAATGGCATCACAGATATTGCAGTCATATCAAATTACCTGAATAACCTGGGTAAAACCAGTATAAATATGGAGAAAATGAAGACTTTATACAGTTTCATGCATGACCTAATAACAGAAAAGGCAGGCCAGCAATTTTTTTATGATAATATACCAGTTTTTGGCAAAAATATAAATTACAATACTGCAGGGACACATGCCTCTTATGGCAATATTTTTACCGGTACTGATTATTCAGTAAATGTTTATACAGGGAAGGCCATGATAAGGAATATTTTGGCAATTAATAATTTAAACCTTAGCGATGAAAATCTTAATTTATTAATAAAAAAGATAAAAGACCTATCATCAGATACTGGAATGGTGTTAAGTGCGGAGGAAATAATTAAGCTGGCCGGTGATTTAAATTGATTACCGTGCTTGAAATTGGCCAGGTGGTTGCAGGCCCAACTGCAGGTTTAATATTTTCAGATCTTGGGTTCAGGGTAATTAAGATTGAGAATCCCAATGGTGGCGATATATCAAGAAAATTGACAGGTTCAAGCTCTGGTACCTTTGAATATTATAATCGGGGCAAGGAGAGCATTGCACTGGATTTCAGGACAGATACTGGCAAAAAAATACTGGAAGGCCTAATAAAAAATGCAGATATAATTGTTGAAAATCTAGGTCCTGGATCTATGGATAAAATAATTAATCAGGACCGCATAAAACAGTTAAACCCAAAAATAATATATTTATCAATAAAGGGCTATATGTGCGGGCCGTATGAAAATAGAAAATCGCTTGATTTCCCAATAGAAATAGAATCTGGCATTGCATATATGACCGGACTTAAAAATAAACCAATGAGGATAGGTTCATCAGCCATAGATATGGCCACTGCCATGATGGGTGTAATGCTAGTCCTTGATAAACTCAGAAGGCATGAATCAGGGTTCATAAAAATAGGTTTGTTTGAAACCGCCATGTTTCTTGTGGGTCAGCACATTGTAACATACCAGAAGGAGAAAAGGGATTTAATGCCATTAAATGAGGAAAATTTTGCATGGGGAATATATGATTTTTTTATGTCTTCTGATAACAAAAAAATCTTTATAGCAATATCAACGGATACTCAATGGGGTGATTTCTGCAGGGCATTTAATATACCTCCAAGGGATGAATACAAATCCAACATTCAAAGATATAACCAGCGTGATAAATTAATTCCGGAAATCCAGAAAATTTTAATTTCATATAATTTAAATGACATAATTTTAAGACTGAATAAATTTAATATAAGCTACGGAATTTTAAACAGGCCGTGGGATTTATTAAAAAATGAACACGCACTTATGCACATGGTTAATGCAGAATATAATGGCACTGATTTTATTATGCCATATGTTCCCGGTACAAGAAATAATAAAAAAAATATAGAAAACCTTGGATGCTCGTCATTAAAAATTCTAAGAGAACTTGGCTATACAGCTGAGGAAATTAAAAATTTTATAGATTCCGGTGTAATTAAATAACATTTATTATCTCATTAAATATTAAAATGCGTTAAAAGTTTTATTTAATATGTTAGAATATGTATTTTAATACTATTATATATTTGTAATTACATGGATGGGAAACCATACGCTGGTAGCGTGTCTGATAGACTGGAAAGACTCCCATGGTCAGGTGTTCACAGGAATTTTCTGCTTATGGTCGCCGGTGGTGAATGGGCAGAGACACTCATGCTTCTGGGAAATGGTGCCATACTGGCACTCATGGTAAGCGTGCTTCATTTCAGTACAACTGTTGGTACACTCATAATCCCAACTGCATTTTTCCTTGGAGAATTTACTGGAAGCATTTTCTTTGGATGGCTTGCCGATAGAAGGGGCAGAAAATTTGTGTTTTTATACAATCTGCTTGTATTTTCAACAGGAATGTTTATTGCAGGCCTAATGAGTAATTATCTTGCCATGGCAATATTTATTTTTATAGGTGGCATTGGTGTCGGTGGGGAATTCCCTCTTGTTGATTCATTTACAACAGAAATGATGCCGGGCAAGGTCAGGGGAAACAGACTTGCACTTGTTTACACAATTGCTGTTACCGCCGGTCCATTTATAGCATTTCTGACATTTGCAATGCAAAAATATGCACCACCATTTTACTCATGGAGAATTATATTCTGGTTCATGGGTGCTGTTGGAATTGCAATATGGGCAGTAAGAACCAGGCTTAAGGAATCGCCAAGATGGCTTGAAACTCAGGGCAAATATAAGGAGGCGGATGAAATAACCACTGAATGGGAGGACAAGACCAAAAAGGACCTAAAGTTAAGCAAGCTACCGCCTGTGGAAACAGAAACAGAGGTAAATGAGGCTAAAAGCAGGTTTAAGGATATATTTGCACCTGATTTAAGAGAGAGAACAACAATGATGCTTATATTCCAGTTCTTTCAGTCTGGAATATTTTATGGATTTACCGCACTTGCACCAACGTTTTTGATAGCAAAAGGTTACACAATAGCATCAACCCTTGAGTTTACATTTCTGATATTTGCAGGCTTTTTCTTTGGATCGGTGTTTAATTTATTTATAGTGGATAAGATCGAAAGGAAATGGGGAATTATATTAACAGCTATTCTTGCAGGGATCTTTGGAACTTTATTTGGAATTGCCACAAATGTTTACATGGTGATTATATTTGGTTTCATAACAACGTTTATTCTCTGGAACTTTTCAAACTTTTTCCATGCATACCAGGCAGAAATATTTCCAACAAGGGTAAGGCCAACCGCGGCAGGCACAGTTTATTCCGTAAGCAGGGTATCCACATCAATACTGGTTTTATTCATAGCGGCAGTTATACTTCCTCATGGGGTGCTCGCCAGCTTTGGAATAATATGGGTCTTCATTGCCATAGTTGTAATCGACCTTGCATTATTAGGGCCAAAATCAACCGGCAAACAGGTTGAAAAAATTATAGAATAATTTTTTTATTTTTCCCCGTAAATATATGAGAATTTATTATGCGCATTTTTTGTTATGCTGGCCGTAAATCCATATTTTTCCAGTTTGGCCTTTACAACCTCCGGATCTGCATATGATTTAACAGCTATTCTTTTAATCTTTTCAAATGAATCGTTTTCCTCTGATAAAAATTTGTTTTCACATGTTTTTGCATCTATATAAACATAATCTGCATCATTGCAGTACTTTTCAAATATTTCTGAGAGTTTAATATTTTTACCATCGGAGTATTCACAGTTAATGAATTTTATTCTCCTATCAACCTCATTTATGTTTAAATTTTTCACGGCGTTTTTATTATGATTTATTCCATAAATTTTTCCAGAGGTATTAAGTGCTGCATAAAGAAGGGAATCCCCATTATCCTCTGAGATTATTAATACATCAGGGTTGTTTCCTGTTAAAAATGAAAGACGGTCAAATATGAATACGTCAGAAAAGTCAGGGTCTGAATCAAGGTTACACATCATTAGCTGGCCATATTTATACTTAAAATTAATGCAGTCTGGAAGCTTTGTATCCTCAAATGTAAAAAAATCTAAATTCTTCCCGCACTGGCCATAGTATTTGCATATTGCATAAAGCATTGCCTTTTCATGGTTCCATATTGCCCGCCTGTTTGGAATGGCATTAACTATTATTCTGTCCTTTTTTGCTGTAATTTCCCTTGCAACAGCAAAGGCATTTTTATATGCATGCTTGCAGATCCTGTAATTTTCAAGAAATCCCATTTTACCCATATAGTTACAAACTTTAAAAATTTATACTATTTATTTGTGCAACATTTGGATTTTATTATCCACCACTTACCTGCGGAAAAACAGCTATATTATCGGAATCTTTTAACCTCTGGCCATTATAATATTCCTCATTAACAGCAAAGAATATCTGCCTTCTGTCCAATAATTCTGGATATTTTTTAAATAGTATGGTTTTTAATTCATTTATATCATCTGAATTTATTTCTATACACTCCTCATCACGGCCTGTAATGTCCCTTATGCTTGCAAAATACCTAACATTTATTTTCATAATAATCACCTCCAGTAGGGTATTCTGTTTTTCACAGCCTTGATAAACTCTTCATCAAGTGACCTTTGATTGTTAAGCTTATCCTTTATATTAAAATAATCATTTTCTCTAAGCAAACATGTTTTAAAATTGCCATCTGCTGTTACCCTCAATCTGGTGCAGTGTTTGCAGAAATCCTTATTATGCATTGGTTTTACAAATTCCACCTTAACCTCGCCGTCCAATGTATTCAATATATACCTTTCACGGTTATGCAGTTCATTTCTTTCCATATAAATCGAGCGTTTTTTTATTTTTTCCTCAATTGGCTCAAGGCTGACATGATATTTTAAATAATCACCTGAATTTTCCCTGCCACGGGACGTTTCAAACTCTATTAACTGGAGTATTGCGTGATTTTTTGCACAGAAGTTTATCATGGAATCTATCTGGTCCTCATTGATGCCCTTGAGAACAACAAAATTAACCTTGACTGGTGTTAAGCCTGCATTGTTTGCCGCCTGTATGCCTCTTTTAACAGTGTCAAGATAATCCCTCCTAACGTTTGTAATTTTTTCAAAGGTGTAATCATCATTGGAATGCATTGATATATTTACCCTATCGAGGCCGGCATCTTTTAATTTCACCGCCAGTATTGGGAGCAAAACTCCATTTGTGGTCATTGATATACTTCCATTAATATGCTTCCTTGTCCTTCTTATTATTTCAAGTATATCGTTTCTGAGTGTGGGCTCACCGCCTGTGAATTTTACCTTATTAACACCATGTGAGGCAGCCACCTCAACTATTTTTTCTATATTCTCCGGCGTTAAAAACGACATATTCCTTTCCGTGCCCTCCATGTGGCAGAAAAAGCAGTTAAAATTGCATATGGCATTTAGCTGTATTCTCAGGCTTGTAACAGGCCTGCCATAATTATCAAAGACAGTATTTTTGGAAATAAGTCCGTTTATCATTGCATAATAATTGCCTTGTTGATATTTAAACATTTATTTACAAAATAAATGAAGAAAAATAGATGTATCTAACAAAAGTCCCTAAAAGAGATAATATTAACAAAAATTTATAATTATGATATTTATATAATATAATGGATGATAATAATACCCTGGACCAAATCAATGAGATAAAAATTTTTCACCACTTTGCTGCACGATTGACATACAGGGATAACCAACTGAAATTTTTAAAAAATTCTGATAATATTAATCCATCAGAAAAAATAACAGCAGATTATGAAATATTTAAAAATATTATAAATAAAAAAATTATAAATTTACATGATTATAAAAATAATAATACAGTATTTGACTTTACATCCAATGATAATGATTCAAAAATTCTAATGGACATTTTAAAAAGAAAAAACCAGCTTCTTTCCAGTTTGGAGGCGGGGAAACTTTACACATTTAAGGCCGGATATTTTGAAAACGTGCATTTATTAGAAAAGGATGAAATGAATGATGTTGGGACATATAACATAGAAGTATATTTTTTTTTAAAAATTTATAACATAAAAGGTTCTAAAATAAAATTTGATCCTGTGGTTACAATCCATTCAATATTAATTCCAACTGGAGATTACAGCTTATTGAAATTCAAATTCCGCCGTGTTGCATCTCCAGAAAATGACATTGTGGCCTTGGGGAAAAATTTTGGTTTATTGTATAATTTTTCTAAGGAATATAAAAACGAGGCAAATATAAAAAACCTTGGAATTTATTTAATACAGCATCAGTTTTTGGACAGATTTAACAGAGCTATAAATGATAATCCATTTGGCGATGTTTATACCCTTGGATATCACACCGTGGCAGATATTTCAATAAATCCGGTACTTTTTAATATTATCTCACCAGATCCAATAAACAGGTTCATTAGTTACAGCAGTCATGATTATACCACTGAGGATGAAAGAAATAAAACGTGTACAATGGTAAGATTTTTACTTGAGTTTTTTTATATAAATACCGGTTTTTTATCAATTGATGGCGATGAAAAGGATAATATAAGGTTTAAAATAAGTAGGCAGGGTTTTGATAGATTTTTCGTTAAAAAAATCACCGCCAGCATGTATACATATTATGAGGGAAATTCTACGGTATATTTTTTCCATAACATCGTTGTCAGGCTTTCAGCTGGACAATCACTAAATCAGTATCTGCCCGGTGGTGGACTGATTATAAGCCATATTGTGGAATATCTTAAACTTGTAATAGACAGCTATTCAAAATTCATTTATGGCCGTAGATACAGGGAAGTTTTAAAACATGCCCCAGAGGTACTGGATGAATATAATGTTTACAATGTTGTTAAGACTATGATACATATTGGAAATGAGTTGAATTTGCTTGAGATTTCCAATGGTGTTAGGGATTTATATTTAAATCTGGAAGAGAGGCTGAATATTATAGGAATAAAAATAAATGAGGAGCAGAGAATTTATGGGTATCTATCCTTAATTACTGCCATACTTTCAATAACCATAGCAGTGCTTATTGGATTACGCATAATAAAATTTTAAATTGGGTTTACATATTGTTTGGTTTAAATAATTTCAAAAACAATGTGTATTGAGCCCGCCGGGATTCGAACCCGGATTATAGGCTCCGGAGGCCTATATGATAATCCATTACACCACGGGCCCAGTTGCATAATTGCTTTATAAGATAAAAAAATTAAGATTTATAACCTATATCCCTTAATAATTTATGCCTCTTCTTTTTTGCAGCCTCATCCTCGACACCCAGTGGAGAGTACCCATCAGAAACACCAAGTACAGCGTTGCCATTATCTGTTCTGGCAATTATAACCTTTAATGGATTGGCAGTTGCGGCATATATGGTGCCTACCTCCTGGCATAATTTGATGGCGTTTAAAACATTTATGGGGTATGCATTTTTCAGATATATTAGGAATGTATGCCCTGCAGAAATCTTCCTTATATTCTCAATGCCCAGATTTATTAGAAACTCATCATTACCCTCATATCTTATTAATCTCTCACCTGATGCCTCCGAAAAAACTATTGCATAAGAACTCTGTGGCACCGTTGTTTTTATAATCTCATTAAGATCCTCAACAGTTTTTATAAAGTGTGAGTAGCCCAGTATTATATTGGTATTTTCCGGTATATCTATATCTATTTCATCCATTTCCATAAATATATATGCCTAAAAATGTTATTAAATTTATGTATTGTTAATTTTTTCCATTGAACCCGGTCTGATAAAGACAAGTCCAACCAGGACAATAATGGATGAAATAAATAACACAATTCCCATATTTACTCCGAGATTTTTCCCAAGGATTACTGTAATTATTGGTCCAAAGCCCCCGCCAAAAAACCTGCCCACCAGAAGTGTAAAATTGGCACCGGATGCTCTTATATTGGGTGGGTAAAGGCTGCTTATCCATATTCCAAAAAAGGAAAAAAAGGCCGATGACATAAATAAAAGTATTAAAAACAACTCATTTAGAAACCTTAATCCACCGTGTGCGTTTATTAGTATAAAAATTAATGAAAATATTAATGATGCGGCTGCAAATGGATACATTACATCCTTTGCATTTTTGCGCTCATACATGTAACCTGAAAATGTGTAAAATATGGTTGCTGCAAATGTTCCTATTATTATAATAAAATAATAATTGTATACATTAAGGTTTTCAAGTTCTGTTGGGGCAAGGCTGAACAATGGTATTATGAAAAGAAATGACCCCAGGGAAATCAATGAACCAAAAATTGTTATATTACGGACCCGGCCAGTAAATATTTTACCTATTTCTATTTTGTAATTCCCATTGCTTGAATTTTTATATTTTAACCATATTGACGATTCAGGTATTTTATTGTATAATATTAATGATATAATGCTTATTACACCTATGACGATGAAAAATATCCTGAAATTCAATGAAAGCACCTCTATAATTATATATGCAGAAAAGGCACCGAGAAGGGACCCTATGGCGTATAAGCCCTGCATGAACCCCCCTGTCATTCCCCTGTGCATGGTATTTTCGAACTCTGAGACAAGTGCGTAGCTTATTCCATTCTCACCGTTAACCCCCATTCCAACGAGAAACCATAAAAAATAAAGTTCATAAACACTGTTAATAAGACCTGCAAAAATGGTACCCAGTGAATAAATAATGACCGATATAATTATTGCCCTTTTTCTGCCTATTTTATCGGCAACCATACCAAATATGAAACCACCTATGGCACCACCTATCCATGAAAGCGTAATTGCAAGTGTCACAACTGAAACAGGAACATGGAAGTACAGTGATACAGGTACCAAAACAAATGTAATTGAATACATTGCATATGCGGAAAGCAGGAAAAATAATAATATTATTATTAATTTGTAATTGAACTTCATTACTGTGTAATTAAAATATATTATTTATTCTTTAATTATATGAAAAAATTTTTACCATAAAATTTATGTTTTTGTATATCTGTTTATATATGTATTGCCAGATTTTTTATACATTCCTGAAAAAATTATTATTGCAAGTACTGAAAAAATCCCAAATGTTGCAATTAATGACCATGTTATTATTCCATTATAATGAAATGTGTACATAATATATGTCCCTATGGATGGGCCAAAGGCACGGCCGATTGAATTGAACATTGAATTAAATCCCATATATCTTCCGGTTTTTTCATGAGAAACCATTTTTGATATGACAGTATTTATTGTTGGGGTTGTTAAATTTTCACCTATGGTTATAATAACCATGTCAAGCATTAAATCAATTACATTTGTTGAAAATGCCACAATAAAATATCCAAGGGCATAGAATAATGCCCCGGCCATAAAGGTAATTATATCGCCAAAGCGTGAAAATAGTTTTATTAATGGATACTGGCCAATAACCACCACAAGACCGTTTACAGCATATATATAACCAAGGTATGAGACATTAATTTTTATGACTATTTCACTGTATAATGGCAGGGATACTGAAAACTGTGATGATAAAAGTATTACAAAAAATGTGGCTATGCTGAAAATAAAAAGGTATTTGTCATAGACAATGAAGGGATTGCCACCACTAACTGTTTTGCGGAGAGTGTTTGGGTTTTTGACAAATATAATAATTACCGACTGCAATATACTTGCAAGGACAAGAGAATAGAAAATATATACAATTCCTGTGTTATATATTAATGACCCAATAAATGGACCAATGGCCCAGCCGACGTTGGATAGAATTCTGTAAACAGAATATGCACCCTCTCGCTCATCACTTAGGGTTACATCAGATATTAATGCACTTGCAGATGGATACACCAGTGAACCTGAAAATGAGGAAAATATAAACAATATTATTGTTATTAAATATGCATTAAACTGGAATGATAGCGCTATAAAAAGATAAATAAAAATTCCAGAAATGCTTCCCAGCATTAATGTAAATTTCCTGCCCATTAAATCTGCAAGATACCCGCCAATGAGACTAAATACCATTGACATTAAGGATAGAAGTGTAAATACTATGCCGACAATATAAATAGCCAGATGAAGATAAAGACTTAAAAATATGGCCATGAATGGCCAGGATGCGCCCATTCCAATTGACCGCATCATCGATGATAAACTCACAACAATAACCTGCCTGTTGTGAATTGTAGAATTAATGGAAATCATTACAGCTAATTGTAAATAATTATAATAACATTATTCATGATACAAATAATTTCAGAATATATTTAATATTTTAAAACACAATTATCAACATTTATTTATTAAAACATTATATTATATTCATGTATAACAATGATATTAGAGGTTCTTCAGAAACAAGAAAAAAGATTATTGAGTCTGCAATAAGCATATTCTCTAAATATGGATATTCCGGTGCATCAATGGAGAAAATTACAGAAAAAGCAGGAATTTCAAAGGGATTAATATTCTGGTACTTTAAGAAAAAGGAGGATTTAATTATAGAGATTGCAAAAATGAGTCTACCCCTGGATGTTATTAATGATGCGCTAATGAAATATTCAGGTATTGAATTACTGGAAAATATTGGAAAAAATTATTTTAAAAAATATGCCAGCAACGATATGAGAAGTCTATTTCTATATACCCTTTCCTCGGGTTCAGTTTATCCTATAATTTCAGATAATATAAAGGATATCTGTACAAAAATTGTAAGGGAAATAGCCCAAAAAACGTGCAATGATAATAGCATAAAATGTGAGATTAAGGTGAGGCAGTTTCTTGGAGCCCTGTTATGCTACATTATAAATCCATCGGAAATAGAGGAAGAAATTTATCTGAAAACTCTGGTAGAAAACTATGAAAAAATATAATAAGGTTTATAATGTATATAATATTTTTAACAATAATGGAAGAAAAAATAGATTATTTCAACAGACACTACATGGATTATGATAAATGGTATGACCTGCATTTAAAGGAGTATAATGATCAAATAAATTTTATAAGATCGGTAATTCCTGAAGGCAATGGGATTGAAATAGGGGTTGGCACCGGCCGCTTTGCATATGCCCTGAATATAAAATATGGTATAGATATTTCAGAATCCATGGTATCACTTGCAAAAATGCGTGGAATAAATGCTCTTGTTGCATCAGCATATTCAATTCCATATCCTGATAAATATTTTGATTTTTCATTAAATATGGTTACAATTTGTTTCCTGGATTTCCCTGAAAAGGCAATTATGGAGGCAAAAAGAGTATCAAAAGATTGCATTACAGTAATACTTGATAAAAATTGTGAGTACGTAAATAATATAATTAAAAATCCTGCTGGCTTTTACAGATATGCAAAATTTTACTCTTTTGAGGAGATAATGAATATATATAAAAATACTGGATTTAAAGATATTAAATATAAAATTCATGATTTTTATACAAATAATAATGTTAAATATCGGCTGGTGGCAGTTTCAGGAAAATAATCAGGTGATTACATGCAACTAAAAAAGACCGTAACAAAAAAGGATGCTGTAATGATTAATCTTGGTGCAATCATAGGTGCAGGCATCTTTGTAATAATTGGTCTGGCATCCTATAAGGCGGGGCCGGCAGTGATCATATCCATATTATTTTCAGGCATTATTGCAATGTTCACCGGGCTAAGCTTTTCAGAAATTGCCAGGCACGTTGCCAAGGAGGGTGGTGTTTATGAATATGCAAAAAGTGTTGTATCGCCAACGGTGGGCTTTGTTGGTGGCTGGATGTGGACATTTGGCAATATAATAGGTATTTCTGCAGTTTCTTTAAGCTTTGGTAGCTATTTCGATGAATTGTTTGGATTGAATTATAATCCTGTAATTCTTGCAATACTGTGTATTATTACCTTTATGGTATTAAATATAATAGGCATAAAAAATTCAGCAAAAACCATAACTGTTCTTGTTATTATAAATGTTGCCGTGCTTATAATCTTCATTTTTTCAGGAATAACAAGGTTCAGTGCATCCAATTTTAATGATTTTATTCCCCATGGTTATTCTGGAATAATAACAGGCACTGCGCTTATATTTTTTGCATTTACTGGATTTTCAAGGGTTACAACAATAAGTGATGAGGTAATCAATCCAGAAAAAACAATTCCGTTTGCCATAATAACATCAATTATAATATCATCTATACTCTATATTACTGTTGCCCTTGTGCTATTAGGCCTTAAGCCCTATTATGCCTATTCAACATCGTCATCACCATTAACACTTGCAATATCATCATTGAAAAGCAGATATCTGGATATCATTATATCTATTGGTGGCGTAACTGCAACTGCAGGCGTCACCCTCACGGGGATACTTGGAACCTCAAGGGTTCTATTTGCTATGGGCCGTGACAAAGAGCTTCCTGAAAAGATCGGGTATATAGATAAATTTTCTACACCTGATATTGCAATAGTATTATCTTCATTGCTTGGCATAATATTCCTTATTTTCGTTTCATTTGGAACAATAGTTGAGGCATCAAATTCCTCGGTTTTAATTTCATATATTATAATTAATTTTTCTGCAATTGTTCTATATTATGAGTTGAAAAAAACTTCATCAGGAAATGGGATGATAAAAAGCCATTATTTTTTAATAATACCCATTCTTGGCATTTCAACAATAATATTAATAATACTCTTTATAGATCTGTACAGCCTGATGATCACGTCAATAATATTAACAGTATCAGTTGTTTATTATGCTGTGAAATCGAGATTCTATAAAGGAAAACCAGTGCCGGGGCACAGTGAGGTGAGGGCATTTGGAAGGATAATGAGGTTTTCAAAAGAATTTAAAAGGAATAAAACATAATATTTTGCTAAATTTTAATATTATAAAACAATATGTAAACATATGATAAAAATCCAGAATGACCCAATAAACATTGAGGATATCCAGAGGGAAATAAAAGACGATTATTCCGGTGCCGATGTAATTTTCCTTGGCACGGTGAGAAAGACAGACGAATCTAAAAAAAATATTAAGGCACTTTACTATGAATCATATGATGCCATGGCCGAAAAAAGCATCAATAAAATCATTGACGATGCGAAAAAAATGTATGATATAAATAAGGTGTGTGTTATACAGAGAAAGGGTTATGTTAGGCTCAATGAGATTTCAATAGGCATTGGTGTATCATCATTTCATAGAAAGGATGCATTCATGGCCTGTGAATACATTATAGATAAAATAAAGGAACTGCCACCAATATGGAAGAAGGACATATATGACGATGGAACAGAGGAATGGAAGTCTGAATTATAGGGAGGATATTTAAATGATTCTTGTCTTTGACGGCACATCTGATTCAAGGGAGCTCTGCATGCAGTTAATATCAGAAGGATATGATTTAATATGCTCTGTTGTAACCGGGGAGGCGGCAAAAAAGCTTGAATCGTTAAATATCAGGCATATAAATGGAAGGCTAGACAGGCAGAATATGATTGATTTTATAAAAAATAATAACATAAATGCGGTAATAGACGCCACACATCCATTTGCTGAAAGCATCCATAAAACAGCACTGGATGTCTCAAATGAATTAAACATGCTTCACATAAGGTTTGAGAGAAAGCCGGTTAAAATTAATTCAAAAAATGTGCTTTATGCCGGTTTTAATGAAATTAATGATCTGCTTAACGATTCAAGGAATATTTTTGTAACGACAGGGATAAAAACTGTTAAATTTTATGAAATTGATGCCAGTAAAAACTATTATTTCAGGATTATACCTGATCCTGAAAATATAAGGGCTCTTATAGACCATGGGGTACCACAGTCAAACATTATTGCCATTGAGGGGAAATTGAATTATATGGTTAATTATTCAATTATGCAGTATTTTAATATAGATACAATGGTTACAAAGGACAGTGGCTTTTTATCGGAACCAAAGATAAATGCTGCACTTGACCTTGGAATAAAAACAATAATAATTAAAAGACCAGATTACAAATATAAAAATATGGCATACACATATAAAGATGTGGTAAAAATATTAAAAGAGGGTGGTATATATCCTGAATCCTGAAGAGATATATTCAAAAAGTTTTGGGATTATAAAGAATATTATGGGGCTCGATGATTCATTAAAATCAAAAATAATAATGAGGGCAGCACATGCCACGGGCGATATTGATGCCGCCAGATCAATAGTATTTTCCGAAAATTTTGAAGATGGCCTGTTTGACCAGAATTATAATATAGTGACAGACATAAATATGGTAAAATACGGGATAGGCAGTAATAAAACATACTGCCATATAAATGATGATGATGTCATTGAGTCATCAAAATCCATGCATATATCAAGGTCATATATTGCCATTAAAAAGGCCTGCAGGGAAATGCCGGAAGCGGTCTATGTCATAGGTGATGCCCCAACTGCATTAATATCAATAATTGAGGAAATTAATAATAAAAAATGCAATCCCCATATGGTAATAGGGGTTCCAGTTGGCTTTGTATCTGCCCTGGAAAGCAAGCAGTTACTATTAAAAGTTAAAATACCATTTATTACTAATTTAAGCATAAAGGGAGGATCGGCAATGGGTGCTGCCATTGCAAATGCCATTTTAAGTGATAAAAATGTACATAGAGGACATACCTGAGGGAAATCTAAGATACGGGTACACCACAGGTGCATGTGCAACAGCTGCAACAAAGGCGGCATTGATAGGCCTTATTACCGGAAACATACCTGATGAGGTTACCATAGAACTTCCTGTCAAAAAGAACGCTGTTTTTAAAATCAGCCATAAAAGGCTGGAAAATGATTATGCAGAGGCCTCAGTGCTAAAGGATGGCGGTGATGATCCAGATGTAACCACCGGACTTTTTATATATTCAAGGGTTTATATGTCTCCCGGGAAAGATATAAAGATCCTTGGTGGAAAGGGTATCGGGGTTGTCACGCGGGAGGGTCTTCCGGTAAGGCCCGGGAATTCCGCCATTAATCCGGTTCCAATGAGGATGATAAGGGGTACTGCAATGAAGGTTCTTAATGGCCATGGCATAAATAATGGGTTAAGCATACTGATATACGCTCCAGGTGGAAATGAGGTGGCCAGAAGAACCTGCAACCCAAAGCTTGGTATAATAGGTGGAATATCAATACTTGGTACTACCGGTATAGTGACACCTTTCTCAACATCATCCTGGAAGGCATCAATTGTTTTGGCCCTACGTGTGGCCATAAAAAACAGTATAAAAGACTTTGTATTTACAACCGGTGGGAGAAGTGATTCTGAGGCAAAAAAAATTTTAAATGGGTATCCAGAGGAAAGCTTTATTGAAATAGGTGATTTTGCCGGATTTTCTGTCAGGCGTGCCATGGAGGCGGGTGCAAATAGTGTCACCATAGTTGGAATGCCGGGGAAAATGTCCAAGCTGGCCATGGGCTGCATGGACCTTCATGCACATTCCAGCAGCGTTGATTTCAATTTTCTGTCTGATATTGCGAAAAAAATAAAAATGGATAAAAAATTAATTGAAAAAATAGGCAATTCAAATACCGTTTCGGAGGTTATGCAGATAATCAATTATAATAATGAATTTATTAATTATCTAAAAAATTTAATTATTCAAAGATTAACAGAATACACAAATAACAGATTAAAAATAGACGCAATAATAATAAGGAATGATAATGGTGTTTAATATTTTATATATTTTATTTATGTAGTTATGAATATAAATTAAAAAATAAATAATCACAAATTTTAAACCTCTGTGATAAATAGTAATGCTGAAAGGGTTGCCCTGGATCAAAAATTCACATTGAAAAATTCCTTTTTAAGAGGATTTCCAATGCTGGTTATTCCACCTGTTTTGCTTGTTATCATATTATACCTTCATAATTTTTATTATCTTGAATACTTCCATGTGGTTGCAGGGTCCATGTGGACCGGTATGGATCTGGTAATGGGTATTTTTTTCTCATACGTAATGAAAGGCCTTAATAATATTGAGAGGGCAAGACTGTCAACAAGAATCACACCAACAATGCTATTTTTCATGCCGGCTATTTCATCTGTAACGATCACCGCCGGCATAGAGCTGGTTATTTTTTTGAAATTTTCATTTTCGTCATTATATATTATAATAGCATTAATCATCGCCTTTATCTTATTAATTCAGGGAATTGGAATATTTCTGCCCAATGAATTAAGGGTTTACAGTGAGATACTGCATGGTGGTAAAAATGTGGAAAAAATTGTAAGGCTTACAATGTTTAACCTGAGACTTTCATTAAGCCAGGTCATTCTTCAGATAGCCATAATTTTTATCATGGCAGGCCTTGCCACAGGGGTGTTTAATTGAGAAATTCGGAACTTTTAAAAAATTTTACCATAACAATAATTTTTTCATTTCTATTAATTACTATACCGGCATTTATTGGCAATATTCTTTTAATAGACTATATACATGTCCTAATTGGTGCAATATGGACAGGCACAGATGTTTTCCTGGGTCTGATTTTTTATATAGTTTTAAACGGGCTTGATGATAATATAAGGTCCATGGTCGCGGTAAGGATTCTGCCAATGACTCTTTATTTTATCCCTGCAGCATCTGTTATTACCCCGGTGCTGGGCTTCATACTTTCATTAAAAGAGGGTATATTTAAATTAAATTATTTATTTATACCCATAATTGCACTGGCAATTATCCTGTTTTTAATGAGCTTTATCCTAATTTTTAGATACTCGATGAAAATTTACGTTGAAAATAAAAGTAAAAATTGTATTACAAAAATTTCAGGATTCCTTAGGGTTATAAATATAACAGCATCAGTACAGCTGGTTATACAGGTTGTTATAATATCATTAATGGCGTATATTGTTGTTTTCTTATAAAATTTAAATTAGCCCTAAATATTAAGTATTTTAAGCCCAAATAATAAATGATTTAAGCACCATAAATTAATTTATGCTCATAAATTAATATTATATATCCATTATTATTATAAAAATATGGCTGATGTATACTATGATGATATAAATGTTGGAGATAGGTATTCCAGCAGTGTTGGACGGACCATTACAGATATGGATAATATATGGTTTACATTATTAACAAATAATAATAACCAGATCCATTTTAATGCAGATTATACCAAAAAGTATTATCCAGGAGAACCTTTTAATGGAAGGCTTGTTGTAAACGGAATGCTAACCATAGCAGTTGTGGTTGGCCTTGTTGTGGAATACACAAGCAAAAATGGTTTTATGCTTGGAATTGACGGCGTTAAATACATGCATCCGGTTTTCGCTGGTGATACATTATATGCAAGTGCTGAGGTCATAGAGAAGCGTGAATCAAGATCAAAAAAGGGATTCGGAATTATAAAGATTAAAACAACAGGATATAACCAGAACTCAGAGGAGGTGATTGAATTCACCAGGACATTTATGATACCAAAGAAAGAGAGTAAATGGTGATATAATGAAAACAAGGTCCCAGCTATATGTTCCGGCCAATAATGAAAAAATGGTTATTAATTCCCTAAGGTTAAATGCAGATATAATTATATATGATCTGGAGGACGCAGTACCGGATGATAAAAAAGATTCTGCAAGGTCATATATTCTGGAATTTCTTAAAACAAATATTATTAAAAAAGCTGTTGCAATAAGAATTAACTCAATGGAAACACCCTATTTTTATAATGATATAACTTCATTACTAAAAACTGATGCCAAAATAGATTATATTATGATCCCGAAGGCATGTACTGGTATAAAGCATATTTACAGGCTTCTTGGCATACCTTTAATCCCCTTAATAGAAACAGCTGAAGGTTTTACAAAAATTAATGACATAGCACATGAGGATGGAGTTTCAATGATTTCATGGGCAGCCGCTGATTTTTCATTGTCAGTTTCTGGAAATATTGATGGCTATGCACAGAACACATATATTGCAACTGCCGTTGCAGTCGCTGCCAGATCAGCAGGCATATTACCAATAGATAAGGTTTACTTTGATCTAAACAATATAAACGGCTTTAGGGATGAGGCTGTAAGGTCAAAAAATCTGGGTTTTGCAGGAAAGCAGGTTATACATCCAACACAGATAGATATTGCAAACAGTGTTTATGCCCCGTCAGAAGAGGAAATAAACTGGGCAAAAATGGTAATAGAAGAATATAATAAATCAGCCTCCCAGGGCCGGGGTGCACTGAGGATCGATGGAAGGTTAATAGATTCGGTGCATATAAGGATGGCAAGAAATATACTGGATCAGGCAGATATGGACCATTAAAATAATTAAAAATTTTAATAGGGGTGAAATTAATGAGAATTCCGCCGAAACTTGAGAGTAAGGTTATGGACCCTGAGGATGTATTTAAAAAAATATTAAAAAATAAAAAATCGATAGCATTCGGGGGCATGGGAGGGCAGTCTGTTCCAAAAATTATACCGCTAATTTTTAAAAAACATCCACAGTATTTTAAAGGAATTCAGGTTTATTCTGGTGGAGGTATGACAAAATCGTTTGATGATGCCATGAGAAATATTGAAATATCCCGGCGTTTTTATTATTTAAGTGATAAAAAAAGCAGGGATGATGTCAATAACGGGAAAACCATGATGATGGATTATAGTGTATACAAGTATTCAAAACTTTTGAGTCTTAATTCAATGGATAAAATAGATGTTGCGGTCCTTGAGGCAACAGAAGTAAACAGTAAAGGTATAATACTTTCGCTTTCAGTGGATGCAACGCCAGCCCTATGCAATGCATCAAAAAAGATAATTATAGAGATTAATAGAAGCAAGCCTGTTTTAACGGGGCTCCATGATATAACTGATATTAATTCGGTAAGGGAGCATCAGTTCAAAAAAATTATTTCCCGTATAGGAAAAAGAGAATTAAGAATAAATCAAAATAAAATAGCAGCAATAATTTATTCTGATGGCAGTGAAGAAAGTGCAGCCTCGTACGGAAAACCTCCAGAGGAAATCAATTCAATAGCAGAGAATATTTGGTGCATGCTTGATGAAAAGATTAAGTTTAAAAACACCATGCCAGTTCAGGTTGGGGCCGGGTCCATAGCCTCCTCACTTATTGATAAATCACCATTTAATGACCTTAAAATATGGTGCGAAATAGCACCTGCAAGATGGACTGAATACATTGGACATAAAATCAAATACATAAGCACATCCGCAATTTATACACTACAGGGAGAGGAAGTTTACACAAAAAAACTTATGGAAAATTATCTTGATTATTCAGGGAATATTGTTCTCAGACCAAATTACATTACAAACAGTCCCGATATAATTTCAGGTCCGGGTGTAATAGTATTACAGCAGGCAATAGAAATTGATATTTTTGGATCGGCCAATGTTTCCCACATAAGAGAAAATATATACAATGGTGTGGGTGGTTCAATAGATTTTTGCAGTTCAGGTAAGTACGTTGCCATTGTAATGCCATCCACTGCCATGAATGGAAAAATATCCAGAATAGTGCCGATGCTATCATGTGTTGACATTCCGAGAATGCTTGTCGATTTTGTTGTAACTGAGATAGGAATTGCAGATCTTCGCTGGAAGGACCCAAGGGAAAGAGCAGTGGAGATTATAAAAAATTGTGTACACCCAAATTTTAAAGATTCATTACTAAGGTATATGAATTACTTAAATGCCGGACATTTACCATATAATATAAATGAAATTATAAAATGGAATAAAAATTAATATGATTTTGGCATGTTTAACACATTATGGCCCAGATATGATAGAACCAGATTATTTGTTATGGGCGCGACCTTATATAACCTTGCCTCCCTGAATTTTCTTTCTATGCCTGTATCAACAGCAACCCCATATCCACCATAAGTATCCATGGCAACATTGGCAGCCTGCCATGCATATTCTGATGCCAGATATTTTGCAGAATTTGCAAGCTCGCCAACAATTTTAATATCCCCACCGGAATCATAGAGTGATGCAGCCTGCCATCTTAATGCAGATACGGAGAGCATCTTTGCATATATATCAGCTATTGGGAACTGCACACCCTGATTTTCACCAATGGGCCTGTCAAATACCACCCTTGATGATGCATAACCTGCAGATTTTTCAATAAACCATCGCATATCTCCTATGCTTTCCGATGCGATTAGGATCCTTTCGGGATTAAGCACGTGCATTAAGTATCCAAAACCCCTGTTTTCCTCTCCAATTAAATTTTCTTCTGGCACCGTTATATTATTTATAAATACCTGATATGTCTGGCTATTAAACATTGTTTTAATTCTGGTGTATTCTATTTCTTTCTTTTGTTCAGGACCCAGCAAAAATAGGCTTATGCCATCTGTTTTTTTCTGGACATCATCATACCTTTTGGTTCTTGCAACGATTAATATCCAATCAGATTCCTCAATTCTGGATGTAAAAATTTTCTGGCCATTTATTATATAATTATTCCCATCCTTTTTTGCAAAGGTTTTGATTTCAGGCGTATTTGATCCTGCATCTGGTTCAGTAAGCCCCATGCTCTGCATTCTAATTTTCCCGCTTCCCAGTGCTGGAAAAAGTTTCTTTTTCATTTCCACACTTGCGAATTTTGACAGTAGCCATGACATGTAATACTGGCCATGAAAGGGCTGTGAATTCCCACCTGATGCATTAATCTCCTCAAGAATAAGTGATGCCTCCCTTATTCCAAGACCGGCACCACCATATTCAACTGGTATTGGAACATTAAAAAGGCCCAGTTCAGTGAATTTTTTCACAAACTCCTCTGGATAAAGATGTGACTCATCCAGTTTCGCCCAGTAGTTTTCACCGTATTCTTCAAGCATACCCCTGATGGAATTCAGGAGAAGATTCTGTTCTTCTGTAAGATCCCTTGGATAATTTAAAACCATGTAATATTAATAAAAAAATAAATTTAAGTATTACTATAAGAAAATAAATATATCAGGCTGATATTGTCTCGAGATGCTGCCTTGTGGCTATGGAACCACCAACAACAAGTATTATTCCAGCTATAAATGTTGTTATGCCTATAAATGTGAAACCACCAAAGAAACCTATCTGGGCAACCCATAGTGGAAGATAAAGAGCACCAATTGCCCCACCTATGTGCCCAAGCCCATCTCCCATGGCGAAACCTGATGTACGTGCCCTCGTAGGGTAGCTTTCGGATGTGTACATGTATGCTATGCCGATTAAAAAGGCCAGTGAATAGGATGCTATGAAGCTTCCAGAAATAAGTGCTATTGAATTTATTCTGCTACCAAATATAACCATGCCAATCAGCCATAAAATTGATCCTATAAAGACTATGTATTTCCTCTCTATTTTATCAGATATAACCCAAGACGATAATGCACCAACAGGGTATCCAATTGCACCTATGGCCAGATAAAGGATTGAGCTTGCCAGTGAAATGCCTGAATCTGAAAGTATTGTTGCAGCATCTCCAAGAAATGCATAGTTTCCAATGTACCACAGACCCCACCATAGCCCAAAAACAAGCATTCTTAATCTGTATGGCTTTTGCCATAAATAATAAAATGATAGCCTTGTCGTTTCTGTTTTAACGTTTATTTTATTTATTTCATCATCAGTAAGAGCAGGAAGCTCCTCACCCTTTTGTTTTAAGTACTGCTCAAAATGGGATACAACGTCATCAGCCTTATTCAGCTCACCATGGCTTACAAGCCATCTGGGAGATCTTGGAAGCTGGGCCCTTAAAATTACAGCAATGACTGCTATTAAACCACCAATAAAGAATAAAAGCCTCCATCCAAAATAGAATGGCGGCACAATTGCAAGTGCCACAAAAGGTGTGACCGCCTGACCAAGAATACCAAGGAAAAATGTTATCTGTGCAAGATGACCGCGCCTGTCTGCAGGTGCAAATTCGCCAATATATGCAGGAATTAGATTTAAATCTGCACCGAGGCCAAGACCTGTAATAAACCTGAAGATTATAAGCATGTCAAGATTTAGGGATGCGGCATCTCCAAAGGAACCAAGTGCCATTAAAGCCATGGTTAGTATTAACATGGGATACCTTCCATACCTGTCTGAAAGATATCCAATTATAAAGGACCCTATAACATATCCTATAAGACCTATGGATAGTGCAAGAAACAGGCTTTCGGAACCTGTTAAATGAAACTGTGGGGCTATTGCTGGCATGGCAAATCCTATATCGGTAACATCATAAAAGGTGAAAAAATAACCAATGGCTATTATTGCCAGAAAAGATGGTGGTAGTGGCCATTTATCTATTCTCTGCATTCTTGCTATTATAGATTTGGCTTCAAACTCTTTATTATTTGCTGCCATAAAATATTAATTTTATGATATATTTAAACATATTTAAAAGGAATAAATTATTATAATTAAAATTTACTATATTTATTTAATTTATTCGTTATTTATTCTTACTGTATAATATTAAGTAATAAAAAAATACATAATAAAATAATAAATTAACATTAAATATTTATTGTGCTTAAAAATTTATAATTCATGCCTTCAAATTTTGATAATGAATATGCAGAAAAGATATTGAATGGATATAATGTACTGGATTTTACAACCAATATATCTGGTCCCAGTGCAACAGCAATTTTAAGCGACCTTGGTGCAAACGTAATAAAGATTGAGAAACTTCCAGGCGGTGATGATTCAAGATCCATGGAACCCTCGATTGGAGATAAATCTGCATATTTTATTGCAATTAACAGGGGTAAAAAATCCCTGGCGGTAAACATAAAAACCAGAGAGGGACGTAATATACTGAATAAAATTATAATAAATTCTGATATTATTGTGGAAAATTTTCGCACGGATACTGTTAATTCTTTGGGTCTTGGATATGAAAATATTAAAAAAATTAATGATAAAATTATATATGCATCAATAAGGTCATATGGAAACACAGGTCCATTAATGAACAATCCAGGATACGATGCAATCATACAGGCTGAAACTGGTATAATGAGTGTGAATGGTGCCAGAGCTGGAAAGCCGGCAAGGGTGGCCGTTTCAGTTCTTGATGTGGGTTCTGCCATGTGGCTTGCCATGGGGATACTTGGTGCAGTTATTTATCGTGAAAGAACAGGCAAGGGAATGGAGGTAACTACATCACTTTATGAGACTGGACTTTACTGGATGAATTACTATATAGAATCATATCAAATAACAAAAAAAATACCCAAAAGGGCTGGAAGTGAGCATATGTCTTTTGCACCTTATGGTGCCTTTTTGGCTAGAGATGGATATATTGTCATAGGAATTTCTAACGATAATCTTTTTTCAAGGCTTTCCGAGGCAATTGGAATGCCGGAACTTAAAAATAATCCAGACTACATAACAAACAGTGAAAGGGTAAGACATAGAAAAAAATTAAATCGCCTGCTTGGATCAGTGTTTATTAAAAATACAAGTAGATACTGGATGGATTTATTAAAAAGATACAAGGTTCCGTGTGCAAGGATAAAAGATGTAAGTGAGGTATTAAAAGATGGGCAAACGAGTGCAATAAATCCATTTCAGGTCATAAATGAAAGTGGTCGTAAATTGAAAATCCAACCAGTGCCGTTTAAACTAAATAATAAATATTTTAAAATAGAAAGACCATCCCCAAGTAATGGAGAAAATACATATGAAATACTTTATAAACTTGGGTACAGTCAGGATGAGATAAAAAAATTAGCCTCACTTGGCATAATAAAAATCTAGATTTTCCTGATTCGGAGTTCAATATCCTCATTCTTTTTATATTCAAGAAGATTAAAACCAGTATAATCCAGTATTTTTATAAATTTTTCAATGTCATAATTGAACCTATTCGAATCCAGAATTAACTTAACCTCGACATTTGAATCTGTATCCAAATATAAACCCTTAAGTGAGCCGATAAGATAATTGAAAGGATCACCACCACATGTTATTCTTCTGTAATCCTCTATGATCATAAATGAATAAAGCCACAGGAAATAAAAAAAATATGTTACAAATATTATTACAAAATTATCATAAATGTTATTAAAATAACGAATTCAATATATAATAATTTTTGTTAATGCAATTTTTGCATGTTTCAATATATTATTATTTTAATTTATAATATATAATACGGTGATTAATATGGCCGTTAAGCTTGGTGATAAGGCACCAGAGTTTGTTGTTAATACAACCAAGGGACCGCTGGCTCTATCTGACTTCCATGGTAAATGGATTGTTCTGTTTTCACACCCTGCTGATTTCACGCCGGTGTGCACCACAGAATTTATGGGATTTGCGGAAAGATATGACGAGTTTAAAAAGTTAAATGCAGTTCTAATAGGTCTAAGCGTTGATAGCCTGCAGAGTCACATAGAATGGCTGAAAGACATAAAGGAAAAATTTGGTGTAGATATTCCATTCCCGGTGATAGCAGACATAAATAAGGAGGTGGCTAGGTCATATAATCTCATAGATGAAAAGGCAGGCAACACGGTTAGGGGCGTATTTATAATAGACCCCAACGGCATAGTCCGCTGGATGATATATTATCCGGCTGAAACTGGAAGGAATATAAACGAAATCCTAAGAAGCCTTAGGGCCCTGCAGCTGAACTGGGATAAAAAACTAGCCACTCCAGTGAACTGGAATCCAGGGGATAGGGGTATAGTACCACAGCCGTCCACACTTGAGGATGCATATAAGAGGATAAACAGCGGAGAAAAGGTGTGGTATCTTAAATACCAGGAGGTTTAAAAATTTAATTTAATTTTGATATTTCCTCCTCTATTTTTTTATAATCAGGCTCCTTTGAGGCATCCTCACTAACCCATTTATACCTTATAATCCCATCCTTGTCTATAATAAATACAGATCTTTTTGACGCCGACAGATTTTTTATGTTCAAAAAGCTATCATAAAGGGCCTCATACTTTTTGGATATTTCCCTTCCTGAATCACTTAAAAGATCAAACTGAAGTTTGTTTTTTTCTGCAAATTCCTTCAATGAAAATGGAGAGTCAACGCTTATGCCTATTACCTTTGCCTTAAATCTGTTAAAATTTGCCATTGAATCCCTGAATGTGCACATTTCCTTTGTGCATACAGATGTAAATGCCCCAGGGAAAAATGCAAGAACCACTGTATTTCCCTTAAAATCAGACAATTTCCTCATTTTTAATCCAGTGTCAGGCGCTTCAAAATCCGGTGCTTTCTCACCAACATCTACCATGATATTTTAATATATATGAATATAAAAATATAATGTATTTGAAATAATTAATTAAAGCAAAATAAAATAATTCCCAAATAGAAATTATGGTGGATAATTTTATTTTTTTTACCTTATGCTTAGATTTTTTATAATTATACAGATAGCAAGGGCCTTAAACTCTATTAATCATTAGATAACATATTAATAAAATTTAATTATATATTTATCAGATAAAGCAAGTTTATAAATATAAAAATATTATCATTGTAATGAATATAAATAATGACATTTTAAATGAAATTAGGCAGGCGGCAGGAGAAAATAATGTTCTCCAGAACCTTGAGGAAAAAATACCCTATAAAAATGACGCCTCTTATATGCCCGGAAGGATACCAGAGCTTGTAATTATACCTGAGAATTCAGATCAGATTTCTAGAGTATTAAAATTATGTACTAAATATAAAATTGATGTAACGGTTAGAAGTGGTGGAACATCACTAACAGGATCAAGTGTCACCAATTATAACGGCATTATAATAAATACCATGAAGATGGATAAAATACTGGAATTAAACATAGCAAGCAGATATGTTGTATGCCAGCCAGGGGTAAGGCTTGATAACCTAAATGAATATTTAAACAAATACGGATTTTTCTATCCACCTGATCCCGCCAGTTCAAAGGCATCAACTGTTGGTGGCACCATTTCAACCAATGCCGGTGGGCTCAGGGCAGTAAGATACGGTGCAACAAAGGAATGGGTTCTTGGCACTGAATTTGTGACGGCCACGGGTGAAATTATAAGAACTGGAGAATATACATTAAAAAGGAGTGCTGGATATGATCTTACTGCACTTATTATAGGCAGCGAGGGCACTCTCGGCGTTCTAACAGAGGCTATATTAAAAATTGAGCCACTTCCTGAAAAATATGGCAGAATACTGTCATTTTACAATGATATTTATGATGTTGGTTCCGCCCTTAGCGCTGTAAAGAATGCGGGTATTACGCCATTAATTGCCGAATTTATGGATTTAAAAACCATTAATTCCATAAGGGATAAGTTAAACATAAAAATACCAGACTACACACAGTTCATGCTAATGGTTGATATCGATTCAACTGAGGCCTCCCTTAAAGGAAAAATTGAAAATGTGGAAAAAATTATCAAAAATTACACAAAGGATGTTTTAACAATAATGGATCAAAAAACAATGGATGAAATATATAAGGCCAGAAAGGGTGCCTATTCAGCACTGCTCAACCAGCGTGAAAAGAAAAATGAAATAGTAATAATAGGCGATGTCATAGTTCCCGCCTCAGAACTGCCTGCCACACTGAAGGAGATTAAAAATGCTGTGGACAAAATGAAGATAAATGTAAGCCTTTTTGGTCATATTGGGGATGGCAATATACATGCAAATATATTTGCAGATAACACAAAAACCGGACTTGAAAAGGTTGAAAAATTACAGATGGAAATTGCCATGGCAGCCATAAGGCATAAGGGATGTGTATCAGCAGAACATGGGATAGGTACTGAAAAAAATAAACTTCTATACGAGGAGTATAAGGAAAGAAATTCCCTTTATTCACTAGAATTAATGAAGAGGATTAAGGCAGTATTTGACCCGGAGAATATAATGAACAGGGGTAAGATATTTTATGACTAAAAATCAGATTCTAAAAATTACTGATGAATGCATAAAATGTGGTTTCTGTGAATCTGTATGCCCAACACTTCCTGCAGCAGGTTACAATTCAATAAAGGGTGCCAGGGGAAGGATCATTCTTGCACAGTTTGCAATAAATACAGGGGAAGAGCTCCAAATTTCAGATTCCTTTTATTCATGCCTTGACTGCTTTGCCTGCCTTCAGGTGTGCCCTGCAGGCGTTAACGCTGGAGAATTAAGCCATTTAATGAAGGAGGAAATTGCAGAGAAGCATATTAATGGTAACAGGGTGGACATAGCGGACATGATTAAGGAAACAATACTTAGATTCAGAAATCCCCTGGGATTAAATAAAGAATCCGCAGAATGGGCATCATCAATAAATTTTGATGAGTCAGATACAATTCTTTTCACAGGGGATATGTACCAGCTTATGGCATATACGAAATTCATAAATTATGTAAGAAAATATTTTGATAGAAATCTATTTAATGCATTTTCAAGGTTAATATCAAGGCATCCTGATTTAATAAAACTCTCAAGGCATTTCTATGACATTAATATGAAGAATAAAATGGAAAATAATTTAAGGAATATTGTAAGGTTGTTAAAAATGTCCGGTGTAAAATTTAATTACCTTCGTGAAGATGAGGATTATCCAGGAATGTTTCTTTATGACCTTGGCTATATAAATGAATTTAAAAAATATGCAAATAATGTTTATAATAAACTTAAAAAATTGAATGTTAAAAAAATAATATGCATAGACCCGCATACATATGATTTGATGAAAAATATTTATCCGGAATACATAAAAAATTATGGCCTTGAAATTTATTATTATACAGATTTAATTAACATGAACTTTGAAAAAACCAGTGAGGAAATAACTGTGCAGCAGCCATGCCATATTGTACTTCATAAAAATAATTACAGGGCCCTTGATATACTTAAAAAATCTGCGAATGTTAAACTAAATGAGCCAGAAAACCTTACATCCTGCTGTGGTGGTCCAGATGAACTATTATTCCCAGAAATAGCATCTGAAGTTTCATATAAAAGGTATAATAACTTGAAGCAAACAGCTGGCAAAATTATTACAATATGCCCGCTATGCTACAATAATCTTTCATATGACGAAAATGTAATCGATTTTTCTGATTTCATGATTAAATTAATAAAATAAACATTATTATTATATTTATTCATTATGATTTATGAAAAAGGTATCTGGTATAATACTTGCCTCAGGGGAATCAAGAAGATTTGGTGAAAACAAATTATTTTACAAAATCAATGGTAAAATGCTTATAGAATATACAATTGAGAATGCCAGGAATTCATTGTTATATGAAAAAATTATTGTTTTTAATCCTGCTGTAAATTACAGTGTTCTTAATCTAAATGGGTTCAAGATTGCCATCAATTATGATTATAAAAACGGAATGTCAACATCAATAGGAGCCGGATTAAGAAAAGTAGAAAATAACATCGATGGTGTTATGATACTTCTGGGGGATTCCCCATTAATAGATCAAAACATAATTAACAGGATGATTAATATATACAGCCAGAATGATGCGGGCATTGTAAGTGCATATAATTCTGGAATTCCTGTAAATCCTGCAATATTTTCATCTAAATATTTTAATGACCTATTAAATCTTAAAGGTGATGTTGGAGGCCGATTTATTCTAAGAAACCATCCAGAAGACATAATCAGGGTGGAGATTGATAATAATGCACTTTTAGATATCGATACAAAGGAGGATTTAAAAAAAATATTTAAAAATTGATTTTTAAGGTGTAGCAGTAACAACAATTACTTAATAATGATCATGTTTGAATCCTTAACTCATAGTTGTTTAATCAAAATATAGTTACACCTGAAAAGCATATAAAATGTTTAATGTTAAAATAAAATAGATAATTTATAATTATATATCTTATTAAGGTAATATTAATGAGCCTAATTTTTATCATTCAGGTATAACTGTTTTATTACCAAGTGATTTTATAACTATATTAGTGAAAAGATGATCTATACCTTCAATGGATTGAATTTTAGAAAGTATGTAATAAAGATCATCCTGGTTCTTTGCATATCCTCTTAGAATCAAATCATATTCTCCTGTTATCATATCTACCGATGAAATTGAACTTATTTTCATAAGCTTGTATGCTATTTTTTCTGAATTATTTGCATTTACAATACGTACCATGGTTATAAATGTAAGATTGTATCCAAATTTAGCCATATCTATATTGCAGGCAAAGTTTTGTATAATACCAGAATCCAGCATTTGAGTTATTCTTTTTTTTACTGTTGGCTGGGAAATGCCAAGTTGCCTTGATATATCCTTTACAGATATTCTACTGTTTCGTATCAATATTTTTATGACCATTCTATCTATGGAGGAAATTTCGTGTTGCATAAACAATTAATTCAATATTATTTAAAAAAATATCTTTTTTTTTTAAATTTTTTATAAAATTATTAAGTAATATTTTTATTTTATTAAATTATTTATTCAATTATTTTCTTAACATTTAAATATAAACTAATTTTTATTTTTATTATGGAAAAAATGAATATATTAAATAAGAACTCAGTCAGTACAAGTGGCCTTATTTTTCAGGGAATGGGTCAACTTTCACCAATAGGTATATTTGGGGGTTCTATTTTAGGTGCTGCTGCTTTTGCACTTGGTGCAACTCCATTATCCTTTATAATAGGCCTTTTGGCATCATTGCTTGCAGGAAATTCAATATACCAGTATTCTAAAAAGATGGCCAGTGCCAGAGGATATTACGGATATATAGGTGATGGCCTTGGTTATATTGCTGGATCGTTTGCTGCATTTCTTTACATACTTTATGAATTTGCGAACTTACTTTTTATTCTAGGTTATTACATACTAACGTTTTCTCCTACACTTGGGTATATAACAAGCATAAGCATACCAGATTACATTAGCTATATTTACATTGTTTTGATTTCTATACCTGCGTTTTATGTAGTTTATAGAGGTATAAAACCATCTTATAAATCTCAAATTGTTGTAAATATGATTCAGATTATTTTTGTGGTTACAATATCAATTATCATAATAATATCTTCACCAAAAATCGGTGCAATACCATTTACGACGTATAATATTGGTATAAAAGGAGTATTCCTTGGATTTATAACGGGGAGCTACCTTTCTTTTGCAGGATTTGGGTCAATAGTTCCTTTAGGTGAGGAGGCAAAAGCACCAAGAAAATCAATAGGAATGGCTGTTTTGGCAATAATCCTAATTATGGGTTCAGTATATCTTCTCGGCTCCTATGCAATGGTTGCTGGGTGGGAATTAAATAATATGGCATCTTTCAGCAATAGTATCTTCCCAGGATTCATAATAATATCAAAATTTGGATCTGTGCCAAATGGCATATTCTTTTTATTAAATTTCTTTGTTGTCTATCCACTATTTGTTACAATGGCAACAGCACTTTCTAGAAATATATATGCTATGGCAAGAGATGGACTAATATCATCACGTTTATCCACAGTCCATAATAAAAATAAATCGCCCCATGTTGCATTGATATACATAATTATTATATTCTTTGTTCTATCGGGCTTATCTTCAATGATTTTTTATTATGTTGAGGGTGGCTTTTTTAATGGATTTTTTGACGATTTCCTATTTTTTGCAACAGTAAGTACTGTAACAACATTAATAATTCATGTAATGCTTAATTTTTCTCTGTATTCCAAATTTAAAAATGAGGGAGAAAAAACAATAAAAAAGATATCAACCCATATTATTATGCCATCAATATCAACAGTAATAGTTGCCCTTGCAATTTATTATTCCATCTCATCACTCACATTTCCCATAGATCTGGGTCCATTTGTGATTCTTGCCTATGCCATATGTGCCATTTTATACATATACGCTGGGAAAAAATATAAACTAAAATTAGATTTTAAGGAGGAATAACAATGAATAAAGAAAATATAAGAAATTTATTTTATGGCCTTGATAAAATTGACCATCTTGCAGCATGTTCCAAATCACCCATGCTTAAAAGTGTAAAATATGCATTAGAAAAATATACAGACGATGTTATAACATTTGGAAATCCCTGGAATATGTGGGTGGAAAAGGTAAATGAGGCCAGAAAACTCTTTGCAGATATAATACACGCCAATGCTAATGATGTTGCAGTACTATATTCAGTCTCTTCTGCATTGGATGCAGTGATGAGCTCATTTACATTTAAAAGAAATAACAATATAGTAACCAGCGATTTAGAATTCCCAACCACAAATTTTATTCTTCAGGCATACAAAAAATATGGACTTGAAATAAAAACAATAAAAAATAAGAATGGAATTATTAAAATTAATGAATATGAAAAAGCAGTAAATGACAGCACCACCCTTGTCACTGCAATACATGTATCGTCTCTTAATGGATTTATGCAAAATGTAAGTGAAATTGCCAAAATAGCTCATGAAAATAACTCGTACATATACGTTGATGATTATCAATCCCTCGGGGCGTTGAATATTAATGTTCAAAATGAAAAAATAGACTTTCTCGCCTCTGGAAACCTGAAATGGCTACTTGGTGTTTCTGGGGTTGCATTTTTGTATGTAAATCCAAAAATTAGTGATGAGCTAACTCCCACCAATATAGGCTGGTTTTCTCAAAGGGATCCTGCACAATTTGGAGCTGAAGATATTAATTATGCCTCAGGTGCAAGAAGGTTTGAAAATGGCACATGGGGAATGCCAGCCATATATGCATCAATAGAAGGCATGAGATGTATATTAAAGAATTATAATGATGTTGAAAATGAGGATAGAAAATTATTTAATTATGCAAAGGAAAGGCTAGAAAAATACAATATTAAACTGGCAACACCAATAGAATCGGCAAATATAATAGCAATACCATTGAAAAATCCTGCAGAGGCAGAATATATTTTAAAAAAGAAATATAATATTATAACCTCTGCACGTGCTGAATCACTGAGGATCTCACCACACTTTTACAATACTTTTAATGAAATAGATGATGCAATAAACGCTATTAAAAATGAGTTTTTTATGTAGGTTATATTTTTCAACCCTTATTTTAACTGTGAATTTAAAGTTTATAAATATTCTAATATAATGGACAAAACTTCAATATTTTTAAATGGTAACTGAAAAAAATTATTAAGGGTGTAATAATGCAATTAAAAGTGAAATTATTATTACTGCAAATATTATTATGAGTATTATATAGCTCCACCTATTTGAGAAATTCAAAGTATAGCCAATACCGTACCTTTTGGGTACAAGTATTCTATTATCCTCCTTATTGTGGTAGATTAAACCCCCTGCCCATTCCTTATCGTCCTCAATGTTATTATCATGTTCATTATCCTTAAGATATGGATATTTCTTCCATCCTGTCTGGCCTGTGGTAACAGAATACCATAAAATTAAGGGAAATATTAACAGAACGGGGAGCGCAATAATAAATATATATGATTTTGGAATTAATTCCCAGGTAATGGCGGCTGCAAGGAATATATCCAGAATAATAATCAAATTTATACCCATAAGCAGTTTAACCATGCCTGTATTAAAGCTTCTAAATTGTATTAAGGATTTTTTTGTTGGGGAATTGCCCGTAGCAGACCTTTGAATTGCATATGACAGTACATCAAATACAACAGATACAGGAACTCCCACGAATAATATAAGAAAAAAAGCAGAGTATGGCGATTTTGATGCATATTCATTTGGTTTTCCGGATAAACCAAAATGTGTGGGGAATCTTGATGGGATATGCGGGTAGTAAATAATACCAATAATAATAAAAAACATAAGCTCAATCCAGGGAAATACATACCATAACAAACTTACCTTTATATTGGATTTTGGAATATAGGAAGATATCACCTTTTGGTTATCTTCTAAATTAATTTTCAAAAGCCTAACATGTGACCTAAAGTAAAAGTAAACAAGCAATACCAAAATTATCTCGGTCAAAGGCAGTATTAATAAAACAATTATATTAATATAAACGTATAATATTAATGTTAACAATGTAAATACTATTGAAATCAAAAGGTCAATTAACAAATTTTTAAATTTCATGCTTTTTATTTTTTGATTATAAACATCGCCTTTTATTCTAATACCAAATACAAGCTCCGGCCTTGTTAAATATGGAATTAAACCATAGGCAAGACCTATAAAAATTATCACAGGCACATTTATTAATATAAATAAAAGCGGAATCATATTAATTTCCCTCCTGATTCAATGCCTCCTCAATTAAATCATTTATCTTTGCCTTTATTTCATCCACAGAAAAACCGCTTGATATGGCCTCCAGAATTAAATTTTTTATCTGTTTTTCCCATAATGGGTTCATGGCTTTATGTTCCTTCCTTATACCGGAGACAATAACATGCTTGCGCCTATCCTGATATATGTATTCATCATTTTCAAGCTCACTGTAAGCCTTGTTAACAGTATGATAATTTATTCCAAGTATTGATGATAATTCTCTTGATGATGGAAGTTTATCACCCTTTTTAAGCATTCCAATTGCTATATTTTTGACAATGCAGTTATATATCTGCTTATATATTGGTTCCGGTGAGGACAGGTCTACAGAAATTTTAAAAGCCTCGTTTTCATCAATATCAACAGATTTTGCAGAATATTTCCTTTTTTCCCCATATGCATCATCATCAGATGCCATTATTATACCTCCTGATATATATTATCTATAACAGTTATATAAATATTTTCCTTTTTAATAATTGCTTGAAACTAATGATAATTTCCTCAACTAAAGATATTATATATAATAGATATATAACACCTATAACAAATAGAAAAAATAAATAAATGAAAATATGGGTGTTAAAATATGCGTTTGTTTGTTAATTTGAAGTTTAGGGATGTGTTAATTTCAGTAGGCATCGGAATAATATTTATGCTTGGAGCACTTCTTATTCAGCTGATCATTGACCAGATTCCTGAAATTATCATTCTTGTTGATCACCATTATAATATCTCATATTTAATAAAAAATATAAAAACGATAGAAATAAACAATGCCATTATTTATTCCATATATCTCGGCATGGCTGCAGGATTCATTCAGGAGGGATTTACATATTTTGCCATAAGCATAAAACCTGAAAAAATGGCATTTTTTATAGGCATTGGTTTTTCAGCAGTTGACATAGCTGTAATTTTCATCGAGGATTTTAATAATTTATCCGGATTTTTGCTTATATTAATAATATTAAATATTATTTTATCATTATTGTTTCATCCTGGAACGGCAACATTTATGAAATGGGGAAAATTATCCGGGCATGGAATAACAACATATACAATTTCATCTTTTCTTCACACAGCCATAGATGGCAGTCTTGTATATACAGATATATACATACTAACACATATAAAGCAGTATATAATTTCAACTGAGTTATTCTGGGCATTTACAATGGTTATTTCCATTGCAATATTTTTAATAGGCATTTTAAAACTTAACTCTTTAATACGGGATTAATACAAGTATACATATTTTATTGCAATTACAGGATTTAGAATTAATACTTTTATTCATTTTTGGTTATAATAATTAAAAATTCATTGTTGTATTTATTATATATAACAAAATTTAAATACAACCTTGTATTTAATTTTTATGGGGAAAGTAGGTACAGGAGGTAAGGCGGGAACATTATCTGGTCTTGTGTATGGAGTAATAGCGGGCATTTTTAGCTATATTACATTGATTATTTATAAAAATAATATTATGAAATTTTTATCCAAGGAGGCATCTTCAGAGGCATCATTGGGAGTTCATATTTCAGCATCACAGTTATATTCCACAGAGATTCAGAGTTCAATAGTTTTGGCTATAATCGGTGGGCTTATAATAGGAATAATCCTTGGTATAATTTTTGCCTATGTAAATGGAAGATTACCGGGTAAAAGTATGATAATAAAGGGGGAAATTTTTGGCCTTGTAATATGGATAATATTTGATGTTATAATTGATGCTTTGGATATAGGAACATTTGGATTATCATATTATATAACATCCGTAGGCCTTGGCATAATAAGTCTTTTAGTATTTGGCTATCTTCTTGGAAAACTATACACACGATTCGAAGGGAGTGATAAAATATTGACAGAGGGTGAATATAAAAACTAAAGGAAATGAAATTCTCTTTATTGTATATAAATTTGAATTAAGTTCAAAAATATCTATATTATTAAAGGCATAAAATTAATATTTTTTTAATTTTTTTAAAGATATTATAATGCTTATGATTGGATATATTTTCATAAGATCCTCATATTTATTGAAATTGATGTGTAAGAAATAAAAATATCTGGATAAATAATTTTTCAATTCTATATCAAATTAAATATTTAACTGAAAAGGCCATAAATAAACAATGAAGTTAAATATAAAATTAATCATTTTTACTTTAAAATTAATATAATCATAAATTATTTCTCTCTTTATCCTGCAGTTTTTTCCAGTCCACCTTTCCAGATGCTGTTTTTGGAAGGCTGTCAGTAAACTCTACCATATGTGGATATTTATAGCCGCCTATATTTTCCCTTGCCCATGCCACAATTTCCTCCTCACTTATGTTTTTATTTTTTCCAGATTCTTTTAAAACCACGAATGCCTTTACCTCTTCTCCAACCCTTGGATCTGGTGTTCCTACTGTGCATACCTCAAGTATGTCAGGATGGCGGAGCATTAGGTTGTCAATTTCTGCCGGCCAAACCTTGAATCCTGCACGATTAATCATTCTTTTTAAACGGTCAACAACAAAAAATGATCCCTCATCGTCCATGTATCCAATATCTCCTGTTCTCAAGAATTTTTTTCCATTTATTGAAATAAATGCATTTTCCGTATCCTCAGGTTTGTTAAGATATCCCTTAAATATGCTGGGACCGTTAACAACAATCTCACCTATTTCATTTTCAACCACTTTCCCTGTTTCTGGCGATATTATTTTTGCGTCGTACCCGAACTGTGGAATACCTATGCATTGAAGTTTTCTGTGCTCCGGCGGGTTTATATGCGTCTGCCCCATGGCCTCGGTCATGCCGTAGCCTTCAACAAATGGTATGTTAAATAATTCCTCCATTTTCTCAGCAAGCACCTTTGGCATTGCGGCTCCGCCTCCACCGATAAATCTAATCGATGAAAAATCCCTTTTATTTAGATCTTTTTGGTTTAAAAGGTCAACTATCATTGGCGCCACTGAAACAAAATGTGTAACCCTATATTTTTCTATTGCCTGTATTGCGGCCTCACTGTTCCAGCGTGTTAATATTGTTATGGTGGCCCCTGAGTAAATGGGAGAAAGCATTGAAAATGCAAGGCCTGTCACATGGAAAAATGGCGCAGCACCAAGTTCATTGGCAGATGAGGTTAACCTTCTCCATACAGAGGCACCAATGGCATTTGCTATTACAGATTTATTTGTATGAACACATCCCTTTGGTATTCCGGTGGTTCCTGATGTGTATGCTATTAAAGCCTCATCATCCATTTCTGAATTGGGGTCTATTTTACCATCCTTATGACTTATTGCCTCCTCCCATGGTATTCCAACAATTTTATGTTCTGCGGTTATGAATTCAGGAACAGGTATATCCGGTTTTTTTATATAATCTCTTAAGTTTCCGCAAATAATAATTATATTTAATTCATCATGCAATTTTTCCGGTATTTTTATTAATTCGGAGGTTGTTATTATCATTTTCATGCCAGTTTCTTTTGCGATGTAACTTGCAGTGCTGTAATCCAGTGCAGGACTCATTAAAACTATGGTGGCACCTGCACCCGCTATGGCAAAGAAAGAAATTATAAACTGTGGAGAATTCTGCATCATTATTCCAACCCTATCTCCCTTCTTAATTCCTTTAGATATTATAAACAAGGACAGATTATTAATATCGGCATAAATTTCGCTGTATTTTATTCTATGGCCATAATATATTATGGCGTCCTTAGAACCGTATAGCATTGATGAAATTTCCATCATTTTCCATATGTTCATGTCAGGATAGTCTATGGTATATGGAAGATAGTTTGGCCATATCCTAAACCATTTATAATGTTCCATAAAAAATTAACCAATGTTTATATATAAATATATTTAATATTACCTTATTACATTCAAGGATTGACTCCATGTCTAACCGTTAATTTGAGTGAATCAAATTATGATCATCAATTGCATCTAATTATGAAAATATTGATAAAATAGAATATAAAAAGCTAATTACATTAATTTTATTTTTTTGTATACTAAAAAAGGTTTATAAAGTTCTAATAGCTAGATTTTATATGTTTCCACCAGATCCAACAGTGAAAACCGGCTTTTATGAGGAAGATGTATATATGCAGGCCTTGGAGTTATATCCGTCCGTAGTGGATCTAATAAAAGGAAAAGCTGAGGAAAATAAAGACAAAACATTGATTCTTTTTAATAATGAAAGGTATTCATATAAAGAAACCGATGAAATAAGCTCAAGAATTGCTACGGGACTTATTAAGATGGGGGCCAAGAAAGGAGACAGAATAGGTATATATGCATTAAATTCTCCCCAATGGTTATTTTCATACCTTGGTATACTTAAGGCCGGCTGTATACCGGTTACCATAAATACAGGATTTGTAAAAGAGCCATTAATATATAACATAAATATGCCTGAAACAAAATTTTTATTTGTTGATACTAGACTTTTAAAAAATTATTTGGAAATTAAAGAAAATTTAAAATCAGTGGAAAATTTAATTTTAATTGGTGATCAAAGCAATATTAACGTCGGCATTGATAATATGATAACTTTAAATGAATTGCTTTCAGATGGGAAGGAAAATATATATACAGAATTAAAAGGCCATGATCCGGCCGCGATGATACTTACATCAGGTACCACTGGCCGTTCAAAGGTTGTTGTGGAGAGCAATGCACAATTCATTGTAACTGCACTTGATATGATAGATGCTGGAGGTGTTTCAGCTGACAGTGTTGTTTATATTTACCTGCCCCTATTTCATATAATGGCCCTTGATCTGGCGGCAATATCTGGAATTATGGCTAATGCCACCATTGTTCTGGTAGAAAAATTTGATCCCCTAAATTTTTGGAAAGATATAAAAAAATATGGAATCACGCATTTTCATGCCGTGGGGCCCATATTTGAGATGCTTATTAAGCAGCCGGAATCATCTGAGGAAAAAGACCATGAAAGGATTATTGCCATTGCATATGCTTCTAAGGAAGTATGGGAAATGGCTGAGAAAAGATTTAATATCTACATAACTGGTGGGTATGGCAGCACTGAGGCTGGAATTCCAGTCACAAGCCCATACAGTGATGTGATTAATAAAAAAAACAAACCAGGTAGTTGTGGTATGCCTGCTCCACCATTCGATGTTGAGATTCAGAATCCAAACGGATTTCCAGTAAAGCCGGGAGAAACTGGGGAAATAGTAATTAGACCCAGACTGCCATATGTAACCTTCCTGGAGTATTATAAAATGCCTGAGGCAACCATCAACGCATTCAGAGGCTTGTGGTTTCATACTGGAGATCTGGGTAAATATGACAGTGATGGTAATATTTATTTCGTTGATAGGCAAAAGGATTCAATAAGAAGAAGGGGAGAAAATATATCATCATTTGAGATAGAACAGATATTATTGAAGATGGATGAAATTTAGGGATGCAGCAGCATATCCTGTAAAACTGGATCATGATGAGGAGGTCATGATAGCAATTGTGCCTAAAATTAAAAATCTAAATGCAGAAAGAATTATAGATTTTTGTATGGAAAATATGCCGAATTTCTGGATTCCAAACTATATTAGATTTGTGGAATCCCTGCCGAGGACGCCAACAGGCAGAGTCCAAAAATATTTGCTAAGGGATCAGGCTATTACTGATGACACATTCAACATGAAAGATTATATAATAAAAAAACTAAAGGAAATGGGTAATAGATAATAATTTTTGCTTATTTTATTTTTATAAATATCAAACTTTTATTTTTTTATGTTTCCTGATTAATTATTAGTAATTGGATAATGGCAAGTGATATATAATTATTGGTAATGAATTCACATGATTATTTCAGCTGAGGATTATATAAATAGCCTTAAGGATGGCAGGGTTGTCTACTATCGTGGAAGGAAGGTTACAGACGTTGTGGATCATCATGTATTGAAGGTGCCGGTTGATCATGCATCCTCAATATATAAATTACAGTCAGATTCTGATTATAAAGAAATTACCTGCTATAATGATAATAATCTGGGTGTTACAAGTTCATTTTTCAAAATCCCAAGAAATACGGAGGACTTAATGCGCAGGCATGAGCTTATATATGAAACGACCAGATTGGGGAGGGGGCAGTTTAATATTATTCAGGCAATAGGAACAGATGCCATTTTTGCATTGATGTATGTATCAAGAAAGGTGGATGAAAAATATCATACCAATTATTATGAAAATGTAATAAATTTTTATAATAATGCTGCCAAAAATGATTTGGGCCTTGCGGTTGCACAGACTGACGTTAAGGGGGACAGATCATTAAGGCCGTCAGAGCAGAAGGACCCTGATATGTACCTGCACATAACAAAAAGGGACAAAAACGGCATATATGTATCAGGCGCAAAGGCACATACAACACAGTCTATTGCAGCGAACGAACTTATAGTACTGCCAACAAGAAGCATGAATTCTTCAGATAAGGATTATGCAGTATCATTTGCTATACCTGCAAATGCAAGGGGAATTACCATGTTTGCCAGACCAATGAAGGAGGTTGAAACGGTTGAAAATGACACCCTTTCAGTAATTGGAAGAAAAAACATGGAGGTCGAAACAGTAACGGTATTTGACAATGTATTTATACCAAATAACAGAATATTCCTTAACGGTGAATATGATTTTGCAGGGCTTCTTGCCATGATGTTCCCCACGTTTCACAGATTCACAGCACTTTCATACAGGGCAGCACTTGCTGATTTTTTAATTGGCACCGGCAAATTGCTTGCAGAATACAACGGCGTTTCCGATAAATCTAATATAAAAAGAAACCTTTCCGTTCTTATAGAATATAAGGAAAATTTAAGGGCAAATGCAATAGCAGCGGCATATAAATGCAATTATGATAATATCTCCGGCATTGCCATTCCAAATATAATATATACAAATGTTGGAAAGCTTTTTGCAAATCAGAATTATACCGATGTAATTAAAAATATAGTTGATATTGCCGGTGGTATGGTTGCAACAATGCCATCATATGAAGATTTTGAGAATCCCGATGAAAAAGATATATTATTAAAATATTTAACAGGCAGGGATAGAAATGAAACCATAAACAGAATTAAATTATTCCAGACTTTAAGGGAATTTATTTCATCCCTTGGGTCATTATATCTTGCAGGAATGATTCACGCAGAGGGATCAATAGAGGCCAGCATACTTGAGTTAACCAGATCATATGATTATTCAAATAGCATTGCGCTCGGTGAGTATTCTGCAGGGATAAGGGATAAACTATAATTATAAATAATAATTTTAATCCATTTTGCCATGTCTCCCGTGACCTGAAATAAATTTTTTTGCGCCATCCCTTACAGCACCGCCATCAATGGTTTTTTTACCAAATTCAGCTTCTATTCTTAAACCCTTATTCAACGGTTCATAAAGCCCATTATAAAGTGAAAGACGGTCATTTATTAATGTATCCCATGGATATGAATCCATAATTTTTGCTATTTCAATGGCCTTTTCCAGCGCCCTTCCATTATCTGTTATATAATTCACCAGCCCAATTTTATAGGCTTCATCAGCAGATATAAGCTTGCCAGTTAATATCATATCAAGTGCCCTCCCAACCCCTATGATCTTCGGCAATCTCTGTGTGCCACCATCTATTAAGGGAACACCAAACCGCCTTTCAAGAAATCCAAATTTTGCATCCTTTCCAGAAATTCTTATGTCAGCAGAGAGTGCCATTTCCAGACCTCCTGCAACACAGTAACCCTCTATTGCAGCTATTAATGGCTTCTGAAAAAACATTCTTGTAAAACCCATTGGACCGTTTTTGTTAAGTACTTCTCCACTCATTTTTTCCGCATCAGATAAATCTGCACCTGATGAAAAATTACCGCAATTCCCTGTTATAATGCATACATGCTGTTCATTATCTGAATTAAATTCTTCCATGGCATTTTCTAACATTTTGGATGTTTTATAATTCACGGCATTTCTTACATTTGGTCTGTTAATTGTTACTATGGTTATTCTGTCCTTTTTATTTATAATAACCTCATCCATTTTGCTAAAATATATAAGTATAATATTAAATTAACCCTAAGTAAAAATGTAATTTCCCTTCTGTTATACTTGTTTTTATCTAAAAGATCCTTCCATTTCTTGAATATATTACTGTCATGGAAATCATTCATTGTGTTGATATGTTTTAGAATCATGGCCAGATGAATAAGATGATAACGTTTGCCAAATAGGGCATTAAAGACATTATACAGAAATATTTTTAAAAAAATGTTTCTTATTTTGGATATATGTTTTTCTGGTAATCTACAATTTTTTAGTCCTAATTTTAGATATTCTGCCTTATATATCAGGTCAAAATAATCTGCATTTTATTGATTTTAATTCGTTAAAATATTGGCATACCAACATTAATTTTCTACTTAAGCTTTATTATATATAATCACTAGACCTTATGCCAATTTATTATAATTTTCGAATATTATCTTTTATAATTCTTTAATTTATTATCTACAAATCCTTTAAATCTTTATTATTTCTTCATTACAGAATATTATATTCAATGGTTTATTGGAGCATTATCATTATTTATGTCAATTAAATCGCCCATTCTTCTTATAATTATAATAGTTTTTAACAACAGGATTGAATTCTTTATATGTATTTGTATAATTAATTTAACTATAATTATATTTCATTACAATTTAAATGAAATATATGAATATTCCTTATATCATTAAATTATTTTATGTATATGCAATCCCTGTTTAATTCCTTTATGGATGAATAGCCTGCAAGACCCATTTCCAGATCCATTTCAGACCTCAAATAATTCATATAGCATTCAACACCACGCTGACCTGCAACAGATAATGCATATGCATAGGGCCTTCCTATTAAAACTGCCTTTGCCCCAAGAGCAAGGGCCTTCACGGCATCTGCTGCATGCCTTATTCCGCTGTCAAATAATATACTTCCATTTATTTTATTGTTTCCTGTTATTTCATTTAACGCATCTATTGAGGGGATAGCCCCATCAACCTGTCTGCCACCATGGTTTGATATAACCACAGCATCGGCTTTTAATTCGAATGCCTTTTTTACATCCATATATGAAGATATACCCTTAATAATTAATGGCAGGTCAGTCCATTTCCTTATTTCTGAAAAATCCTCCCATGTAAATCCGGGATTAACATATACAAATAAAAATTCCTCTATTGCATCCTGAATATTATCCTCAGGATTTTTTCCAAGCCTTGACCTAAATTCAGGATCAGTTAAATAATTTGCAATTCCCTCACCCTCCAAAAATGGGAGATATGCATTCTTTAAATCTATTTCGCGCCAGCCAAGCATTGTTGTATCAACAGTTACCATTATAGCGCTGTATCCAGAATTATCAGCACGTTCTATCATGCTCTTCATTATTTTTTTATCCCTTCCTGGATAAATCTGGAACCATTTTTCACTATTTTTATTTTCCTTAGCTATATCCTCTATGCTTACAGATGAAACCGTGCTCAAAACAAATGGCATTTTTAAATTTGCTGCAGCCCTTGCAGTGGCCATTTCAGCATCCTTATGAAGTATTGATTGCACACCTATTGGGGCGAGTATAAATGGGGTATCAAATTTTTTACCAAATAATTCTATGGAAATGTCCCTACCTTCAACGTTCCTTAAATATCGTGGTCTGATATAATATCTTAAGAATGCTTTTCTATTCTCATTCATTGTATCCTCATTTCCCGCAGCACCCTCTAGGTATCCCCAAGCATTTTTATTTAAGGTTTCCATTGCAAGTCTTCTCCAGTCCTCTATTGAGACTGGTAAATCATAATTTTCATTGGTTTTGGTATATATTTTTAGCTGCGATTCTATTCCATAATTCATAATAATGTTATTGTAAATATAATATAAAAGTTTAGTATAAATTATATAAAAGTATGTTAATTTTTCTTACCACTTTTATCTGGGTTTGTTAATTTATGGGCTGAACTCCTTACCAAATATTTTTCTGGATATAATTAATTTCTGTATGTCTGGAGTGCCATCACCAAGCAGAAATCCCCTTGAAATCCTGAATTTTCTCTCCAGGGATGATGTTTTTGAATATCCAGCAGCACCAAGTGTTTGAAGGGCATCACTAACAGCATTGAACGCCACCTCACATCCATACCCCTTAACAGCCGCACTCTCTATTCTGTTATCAATGCCATGGTTCTCCATGGAAAGTGCCCTGTAGGCAAGTGCCCTAATTGACTCTATTTTTGCCATATCATCGGCCAGCCTGAATGATACGGCCTCAAATTTTGATATTGGCATCCCAAATGCCCTCCTCATCTTTGCATATTCAATGGCTTCAGTCAGTGCACTTTCGGCTATGCCAATCGCATATAAACCAACATGAACTCTCTGTATTGAAAGAATATCCATTAAAAGCTTAAATCCCTTATTTTCCTCTCCAACCAGATGGGTATCTGGAACCCCTACATTATTCATTCTGATGCCACCAAATTCGCCCTTAAACATATGTGCCATATTTTCTATTTCATATGTTTCAATTCCATCCATGGAACTGTCCAGCATAATAATGCTTATACCACTGCCAGTTCTGGTTGAAACCATAAAAATATCAGCAATACCTGGATTGCTGACAAAGGCCTTTTCCCCTGATATTATATATTTATTTTCTGATTTATGGGGCTCGGTTGTTATATGATATGCATCCGAACCATGCCCCGGTTCTGTATATGCCCCGCATATAACAGAATTACCTGATAAATACTTTTGTATATATTTTTCCCTTAAACTTTCATCACCTATATGTGGAAGCAGCCTTGAAAAGTGCATGGTCAGAAAAGCAGGTAATGGGAACTCATATTTCCCCATCTCCTCGGAAATAATTCCAAGCATTACATCATCAACATTTTCATTAACATCCATGGGAAGTGTCAGCGGCAACAGCATCCCGGATAAATCCTTCATAATCTTCACTGGAAATTCGCGATTATCAAGATAATGCTGATAGTTTGGAACATAATTTTTCTGACAGTACTCATCAAAGTTATTCTTTATGAGGTTCTCCTCATCACTGAGTTTTCCACTAAGATCCATTTTATTTACCCCTCCATTTTATTTTTTCCTTATTAATAAATGCCCTCTGGGCGTTTTTAAAATCCTGAGAGCTGGCATTTATGGCAAGATAATTACCGGCAAGCCTTTCAAGATCCCTAAATTTTATCTTATATTCATTTATGATTTTCTTTGTATTTTTAATGGACATTGGTGAATTTCTTCGAATTTTTTCAGTAAATTCATATATCATAAATGGTAGTTGTTCAGCTGGGACAACAAGATCCACAATGCCTATATCCCTGGCAGTCCTGGCATTAATCCATTCTGATGTTAAAAGATATCTAAATAACCTTCTTCCCATAAGTGAAATACCGTGAGAAGATGCAATTGGTGGAAGTGCACCAATTAATCCCTCGGGAACAGAAAAAACTGATCTATCACTGGCTATTACAATGTCAAACAGCATGTTAAGCTCACAGCCACCACCGAAGGCAATACCATCAACTATGGATATTATTGGTTTATTTGTGCTGTTAATTGTGTCTATCAATGGGTTGGCATAATGATCCAGCCATAATGGCGCATCCATTGAATCTTGCCAGTTTTCCATCATTCTTATATCATCACCTGAAGAAAATGCCCTGCCTGATCCTGTAATAATAATGGAAAGAACATTGTCATCACTATTTGCCCTCTCCAGGGCAAGCCGTAATCCCTCCCACATTTGATCATTCAGTGCATTAAGTGTTTCAGGCCTGTCCATGAGAATATGAGCATAATTATCCACAGATCTATACTTTACAGGGCCAAAATCCATTATTTCAGGGTTATATTTATAAAAACCTGTACCTGTCAATGTACCCAGATTTTTTTTATTAACCATTTTTAATAATTTTCCACATGGTTTATATAAATTAAGCCTGTATTTTTTGTAATTTTTATCAAGGTTTTCAACTATATTATTTATTCCTATGCTGTCGGCCATGGAAAATATTCCTTTTTGAGAGCCGTAATCCTGTTTAAGGAACATATCCAGATCTGCTTGCTTTACATACTTAACAAGAAATGATGCAAGGTTAATTACAGGTGATATTACATCGTATGGATTTATGTCATAAATATCATCTTCTGGAATTAGGCTGGTTCTATCAATATAATTCCTGAAACCATTAATCATATCTTTATTGTGATGATATGCATTGTACATATTTTCAGGGATATCTGGTATATTTAGCCCCAGGGATGCGTACCTGCCAAATACTTTATCAATTCCAAATACATCCATAAGCTGAAATATACCATGAGTAAATCCAAATCTAAATTTTAATACACCATCAATGGTTTTTTTATCAAATCCATTATTAATCAACTGAATGCCAGAACTAAAAAAATTAGCTTGAAATCTATCAAGTACATTAATTCCAGAAACATTTTTTATCAAAACGGTATTATATCCAATTTCTTTAAGGAGATTAATAATTTCATGTGTTTTTTTATGTCCAATGTATCTGTCTGGCAAAAGTTCGGTAAATGGCATGAATGTAAGTTCCGGAAAATTTATTATATTCAATCCTGATAAATCAATTGGATTTTCTTCTGATAAAAGGGTTTTTAAATTTTCTGGAATAATACAAAATATGCCATGAAAAGAATTTCTCAACTTATTTAGAATCTCCACAGCATTATTATCTTCTGAATTTATAAAAAAGAAAATTATTTCTGCGGGCATTATATCATTTATATTTTCAATGACATTTATATGGTTTAATCCTGCTATCTGTTCATTTTTAACACTATTTTTATTCATTCCTGAAGTGTAATAAAAAATTGATTTATACTGTAATCTTCTACATAGCGATAAAAATTCCTGATTGATTTTCCGGGAATACAAAATAATTCCAATATTTTTAATCATAGTACCATGAATTAAACGTTTTTATTCTAATATATTTTTCCGGTAAAACATAACATAACTAAAATTAAAGTCTATATTCAGGAGAATTACTATCATACAGATATAATTATTAAATAATAAAGAGATATAGAATTATATGCCCATATAACCATATTACCATAAAATATTTATTGCGATTTATAATATAATTGGTAAAAACAACCATCATTTTGGATGATAATATATACAAAGAACTTATTGATGAATCTATAGAAAGATATGGTACATAAAAAAACTCTCTCTATTAATAAACGAAAAATTAAGGAACTGCAATAAAAATAAAAACATAGAAAAAGATAAACTCAAATTGACATATAGGCTTGGAAGAAAATTAACAAATGCTGAAATAGACAAAGCAAATGAGGAATACAGGGAAAAACAGGACGGAAGCCGTAATAGATACAAATGTATTAATCTATGAATTCATTGAGGATTCGGAATACCACAATGATGTAAAGAGGTACTAAATAAATAGGCATTATAATAATACCAGAAATGGTTATAAATGAATTTATATATGTTTAATCAAGAATTGGTATTCCTTTTAAAATTATAAAAAATAAGATTGTTGAAATTTATAATTCCTATCAATCAAAGGTAATAGAGATAAAAAATGATTATATTATTAATATAATAGATAATTCAAATAATATTTACGAATTCAAAAATTTCAATGATATAATAATATCATTTATATCAAAAATTAATAATGTACCTTTATTCTCATTTGATAACAATTTACAAAAATATGAATGTAAATTCCGGAAAAATTATTATAAACCAAGCCTAATAAATCAATGAAATTTATATGGTTTAACCTGCTATCTGTTCATTTTTAACACTATTTTTATCCATATCATAGCTAAATTTAAACCAATGTAGGCATGTATACTCAACAAAATGCCATCTTTTTAATATTAAAAATACTTATTCCCTGCTCGAAAGATATAAAAGGCCATGCCAAATATATTATAATATGAATGGCAATATCTCAAATGTTTATATAATAGATGCAAAGAGAACCCCTATAGGTAAAAGAAATGGCGCGCTTAAGGATGTGCATCCAGTTGACCTCCTTGGAAATCTGACCCGTGAGGTACTGGATTATAATTCAATAAACCCAGAAAATGTTGATGAATTTATAACAGGCTGTGTAAGCCAGACCGGCAATCAGGGAGGAAACATAGCCAGAAATGCATGGTTATCTGCGGGATTACCTGAATCTGTCCCGGGTGTTTCAATTGACAGGCAGTGTGGTTCAAGCCTTCAGGCCCTCGAATTTGCAAGGAATGGAATTATGTCCGGGGATTATGATATTGCGATAGCCTCAGGTGTGGAATCCATGACAAGGGTTCCAATGTTAAGCACCATCGAAAAGGAGAATCCAATAACAGAGGGTTTAAGAAGAAGATATAATCTCGGCAATGAGTGGTTCAGCCAGGCATACGGTGCCGAGCTTATAGCAAAGAAGTTCGAAATATCCAGACAGGAGATGGATTTACTGAGCTATGAAAGCCATATCAGGGCCACAAAGGCCAGAGAATTACTTAAAAAGGAAATGATCCCAGTAAAATATAATGGAAATACCATACTTGATTATGATCAGGGTGTGCGTGAAAAACCCGATCTTGAAAAAATGAACGAACTTCCACCCGCATTCCCCAATTTAAGGATGATTACTGCAGGAAATGCCAGCCAGATATCTGATGGTGCTAGTGTGGCAATTCTTGCATCTGAAACTGCAGTTGAAAAGTACAACCTGAAGCCAAGGGCTGTGGTAAAAAACGTTACAGCTGTTGGTGTTGATCCGGTAACCATGCTCACCGGCCCAATTCCTGTCACTGAAAAAGTTCTAAAGAGAACAGGATTAACACTGGATGACATAGATGTTTTTGAGGTTAACGAGGCATTTGCATCGGTTGTTTTGGCATGGGAAAAGGAATTAAGGGTGGATCATGATAAAGTAAATATAAACGGGGGTGCAATAGCACTTGGGCACCCACTGGGTGCGACTGGCACCAGGATAGTTTCAACCCTTCTTAATATAATGGATGATAAAAAATACAGATATGGCTTGATAGCCATATGCGAGGGAGGTGGCATGGCCAACGGTGCAATTATAGAGAGATTAGAATAAGTACTTTACTTAAATGCCATAAACCTATAATTATGCTAGGTTACAGTTTCTGTTAACCATGTTAACATACACCTTTAGAAGTTATCATGCCAATGAATTTTGGTATGCTTAAACTTCCTGGATACAACCCAATACCCTCTATCTCATCAAATGCTTCAGGGATTGCCTTTTTATAATATTATATGATGCATTTAAATCTGCATGTATTAATGTTCCATTCAAAGATTTGAATATTCCCCTGCTTATCCTCTTTCCAAGATATATTTCATGCTTTTCTATTGTTTCATTATCAAGGAAGGAGCATTTGGATGTGTATGATTCCTCATGTGTTATTACATTTATTCCGTATTCCTGACCCTTGTAATATATCTGGTTAATTAATGCATTAAATGGTATCTATGCAGGCCATAGTCTGCATTTTATTTATTTCTGCAATATAAATACTATTTTATATCCATATAATGATTATAATTCCCTTGGTTATAGTACAAGCTTACCAATATTTATATTAATTTTATAATTAAATCTAATCATTTAATATTGTTTTTACAATTTTCAGAGTTTTTTCATAATCAAGCCACTGCAGATTTTTGAATGTCTCCTTAAGTTCTGCATCATTTAAATATATATAATAAGGAAGCATTGTATACTTCTCTGCACCAAGATTTTTAACAAGTTTTTTCATTTCATTGTAATGTTCCATAAATTTATTTTTATCACCGGTTTTAATATATATCAAGCAATAACTTCCATGGGCATAAACCATTCCACCAGGATACTTAACTTGCTCCTGAATTGACAGTGCCATATCAGAATATTTTAAGCTGGAAATAAAATCACCCTTCATGGAGCTTGCTATAGATAATGCAGCATAGGTTTTACCGTATTCCACGGGAGCATTCAGGTTTTTATTTATTTCTATTGATTTTTTTCCATACTCAATCGCCTCATTAGGATCTAACCAGCAGTATGCCTCGACAAGATTGTTATACAATTTACCCTGTAGACCTAAAACGTTGAGTTTTCTTGCCAGTTCCATGGAGTTGAAATATTTAGCAATTGCATCTTCCAGCATAAAATTAAAACGATAGATATGACCCTCTATTCTGAGCATCTCTGCAAATTGTACAGTATTCATCTTATTTTCCCCATATCCAGATTCCAGAATATTCAAAGCGTCTAGAAATTTACCAAAAAGAAATGTAATATCTCCTATTTGATTTTGTGATTTAAGATAAATTTCATTATCTTTATTATTTCTATACTTTTCTGAGATCCCATTAAATATAGAAAGTGCATCTTTATACCTGCCCATAACACGCAATGTATCGGCCTTGTAATATGATATATAATCCTTAAAGTTACCAAATAATGGATTTTCTGGATTAATATTTTCAAGAATTTTAATACTGTCTTCCAGCATTCCAATTCTCCTTAGATAGACAGCAAAAAGGAACTGAATACGATCATCATTGGGATGCCTTTTAAGTATTTGGGCTGATATGCTTCCGACAACATTCCAGTACCCCGCATCAACAATAAATATTGAAAGTTCAATAAACTTCTCTCCAATATCTATACCCGATTCCGACATGTAGGAAAGAAGATTCAGAACGTTGGGATAAAAAACCACCATTGCATCATATGGTATATTTTTTTTATTATCATTAAGATATTTTATAACACCTGAAAAAATTTTTTCCATAATCTTCGATTTACCACTTATTGTGGGATTGTTTATAACATACTCATAAAAATTGTCATGTACTTTGTATATACCTTCCAGATTGTCAACTTTTAATACAAATGAATGGCTGGTTATTTCGTCAAAGTCAGATATGGCAATTGGTATATTAAGCTCCTTTACAAGAATTTCAAAGATGTTAAAATTAAAAAAATGAATGTATGATAATGCAATGAAAAGTGTTCTTTCATCATCTGAAAGGTGTGATAGAAACCTAGGTATAATTTCATTGGTTGGAATTATAAAATCATATGCAGTCATATTATTTTTATTTCTCAAATAAATTTCAACGCAGAGGTCAAGGTATAGTGGAAGTCCTTTGCTGCTGCTTATTATGGATTTTCTAATGGATTCATCTAAAATTGGTACGGATCTAAGGAAATAATCAGAATCCTGATCACTGAGATAATCAAGTATGTGCTGATCAAGTATTTCATTCCATGATGGGTCCTTTTGCTCCCATTTTATATATTCCCTGCTCCCTATTATAAATAATGTTTGTTTAGAAGAAAGTACTAATTCCTGTATAAATTCATCAGGATCATTATTTGCGAGCTGGAAATCCTGGCGCCTATATATTGATTCATATGAATCAAGAAATATGGCAAATATTGAATTTTTACTTTTTGCAGCTATTGAAATATCTATTCCAAGAAGGTGTGGAAGCCTTTCAGATATTTCCTCCGGATTTCTTTTGCATGAATCAATGGCCTCAATTTCATTATGATATTCCTTAAACTGTATTGAGTACTTTTCCCTGAGCTTTATGGCAATTTTATCTATAAGCCCCACAGGAATGTGTATTGCCTCAAGAATTTCACCTGTTACATCCCAAATAACGCTATTTTTAGGTATAAACTCCTTAATCTGATCAGCAGTTTTTCCTATTGAGGAGAGGTATTTAACAAGGCCATAATCAAAAAGAACACATGGGAATTTTATTTGTTTTCTAAGTCCAAGCAGAACTGCAGATGGGGAGTTGTATTCATTTATATCCATTCCGGCAAATATGATATTTATTTTAATTTTACTTTGTTCTTTATTTCTTTTATCCACGTCATCCATTAGTTTAGATATAAGCCGTGTTTTTCCTATTCCGCCCACACCGTAATAAACCAGAACCTTTCTGGTTATTTTACCTGCAGTTATCGCCTCCAACCATTGATTGAATACCATCACTGGTTCTATTCTATCCGTAAACTTTTTAATAGCCTGCTGTGTTTTTCTTGAAAACTTGCTCTCAGGCAATGCCACCACCCAAATCTTGAATGCCGTACATTGTACTGTATATGCTTTTTCCATAATCTTCATTACCCCTGCCTGCAGACAGTGATTTATATACATCATCCACAAGTCCTGTGTAATGTGCTAATAATCTATCAGTCTCAGAAGATGAGAACAAAATCTTAGTTCCTTTATCATCTGTGAGTGTAACCTTAAGTTCTGAATGGTTTAGCCTAATTTTTACATTTGTTTCGGGAAACATAAAATCCGTGTATTTAAGTGAGGAGTTTGAAACCCAGTTGGTAACTGTATGTCCAAAGCCGGTACCATTTTTAGAGTCATTAAACATCATGGAAGCAATTGAAAATAAATCAGAAAAGTTTCCAGAGTAACTATCACCAAATGTTAGTGATTCCAAACTTATATCGTCAAAAATGGAATATAGCATACTTAAAATATTAGACCCACTATCAACCCAGCTCCCTAAAAGACTTAAAGCTTTATTTTGTAATTCACCTCCAATATAATATGGATCAGAAAAATAGGAACAGAAACTTCCTATTTTCCCATAACTTTTATAAAGCTCTTTTAGTGATTTCCTAAACCAGACAATTTCAGGCGAATATACAAAATGAAATGCATTATAAATCAATGCATGATTTACCTTGGCACTTTTTAATAAATTATTATATTCATTTATATTTAGAACTGAAGGTTTCTCCACCACTATGTTTTTTCCAGATAATAAAATTTGAGATGAAGTTGTGTAATGGTTATCTGTCGGTGTGCATACTATGCACGTTTTTATTCGATCATCATCAATCAGGTTTGATAAAGTTTTATAAAAACTATGTCCCGTTATGTTAGTAGATATATTCTTATCATAAATTCCCACGATATTCATTTTACCATTCATTAGTATGGCCTTTTCCCAATACTTTGCAATATAACCATATCCGACAATGGCCACATTTATATTTTCATTCATTTCAACTGACATAATTATCATTATTATATAGGAATTAAAATATTCCTTTACGAATACAACTGATTAATATTAATAAATTTTTGCATTACCTGAATACATAAAGGAAAACATTTGTGTGAGGAAGACGTATAATAATTAATTATTCAATACTAAAGCGGGAATAGATAAAATAAAATCTCTATTATTATCCTTATGAATTCATGGAAATGGTGTTTCGTGATAATAAGATGCCATATTCAATTACCAGCCTGCAACAGTATACATTGCCTATATTAAAGCTCCAGCACTTATGATTTTTCTATGTTTTTTATCCTGGTGTAAGCATTCTTGAGCAATCTTTGCTTATATCTGTTATACTGGTATTGTGGTAGCGGCCTTAAAGGTTCCCGATCGGCAAGCGTCAGAATCATGGATTTTAATGTTTCCATGTCTTCAGCTTTTTCCAAAATTTTTTTGTCCACAACATTATTCAAATCAATAATTTTTCTATTAATAATAAGAGGGGTTAAGATAATAAGAATAACAGATAAGGCTAAAAGTGGAAGAAAATAAATTCCGTATTTATCTGGCAAATCTATTGAAAGTATATATGATATAAATAACATATCTGCAATCAATACAAACCATAAAAAGATGTCACGAAGCATGATTTTATTTATATTAAACTTTTTACTGTAATAAATCTGGAGCATGTATAATAAAAGTTCAGGTTCATTGAATTTATCAAATGCACTTTTATAAATTATTAAATTCCAGTCATTGCCTCTGGTGGTTGCGCCATATAAATTTGCACGGCTAAATTCAGAAATATACACTTCTATATCCTCATCTCCTGTAACTTCCCTTAATCTGGTTGTTAAATCAGTGCTGTATTCTCCCGGAATGCCATTGTATGGCATCTTATCCCTGTAATTAATGTAAAACGGTATGGCAATTATTATTAGGTCAAATGGAATGAGCAAAATAATTGAAAAAAGGGTATGAATATTTATTATGAGAAAAATAGATTCCAGTAATATATAAGAAAAAACAAATACCAGTAATGAAAATTTTAAGATTGTTGACCTGTTTTTAATATTCTTCTTTATTGAATGATGCACAAGTAATGTGATTATAATTGAAAAAATTGGGGCTATAAAATATATAGCAATATACTGAAATAATTTCATGCTAATAAAAATGGTAAGATATAAAAAAAAGCCAAGGGAAATTACAGAGGGAATTAAATAAAACATTATGGAACCTTTGGTAGATGTTACATTTTTCATAAAATTTAATAATTTTATTATATTTAAAGTCTTTGCCAGATAATCAGAGACAGTCTGGCCCTATTTTTGTTTACTTATTTAATTAAAAGTAAAAGTTAAATATAAATATAAGATAGTGGTCGGCTTGAAGATTGGGTATTTTGGAGAAAAGGGAGCATACAGTAATATAGCCGCAGAAAGACTGGCTGAGGGCGAATACGTTCCATACAAATTTATAAGGTCAATTTTTGATGGCATAAATAAAGGGGAGATTGATTTAGGTGTGGTTCCTATAGAAAATTCAATTGAGGGTGCAGTCAGTGAGACGTATGACAATCTTTACCGGGATAATTTATTTATTGTAAAGGAATATTACCTTAGGATAAGCCACTGTTTGATTGGATTTCCGGATAGTGAAATAGATGATATAAGATACGTTCACTCACACCCTCAGGCACTTGCACAATGCTCCGATTTCATTTTCTCGCATAATTTTATACCTGTAAGTGAGTATGATACCGCAGGAAGTGTGGAAATTGTAAAAGGTTTAAAGGATAAAGCCAGGGCGGCAATAGCCAGTGAGCTGGCAGCGTCCATATATGGTATGCATATTATCCAGAGGGAAATTGAAAATAATAAAAATAACTATACCAGATTTTTCCTATTATCCAAATCTCCCGAAAAGCCAGATGGTAAAACCAAAACAAGCATGGTGTTCTCAACATCAAACACACCAGGTGCCCTTTACAGGGTTCTTTCCATTTTCGATAAGTATTCAATAAATATGTCAAAAATAGAATCGAGGCCGGTTAAATTTAATCCTTTTAATTATATATTCTTTGTCGATATAGAAAATAATAAAAATACAGAAAATGCAATAAATGAAATAAAAAATATTGCAGGAACTTTAAAGATTTTGGGAACATATAAGGATGCATCATTTAATTTTAATTCATAAAATTTTAATATGTGTGATTAATATTATATCTAATAATAAATTAGATACAGGAGTTAGAAAAACTTATGAATCTTAGGAGAATTTTGCTGGATGTTGACAAGGGTTTGAACAGGCCAACGCTTACAGAACTTGCGGGATCAATAGAGGAGGTCCCTGGTGTGGAGGCCGTAAAAATAACAGTTACCGAGATGGATATGGAAACAATGGGCACAAGTATAATAGTTGAGGGCATGAATATTAATTATAATTATTTAATAAAAACTATAGAGGATATGGGGTGTGCCATACATTCAATTGATGAAGTGGTTGCCGGGAAGCACATAGTAAAATGAAAAACAAATTTTTATTTCCATTAAGCATTGGATTATCTGATGGAATAATAACTGCCCTAATACTTGCATCTGGTGGCATCTTGGCACATAATGGCATATCCATATTTCTGGCATTCAAGATCTCATTTGGGTCTGCCTTCGCAGGTACCTTTAGTTATTTTATAGCACAGTATGCAGGTTTGAATGAGGAACTTCACAGAACGGCATTGCAGCTTAATTTAAGATCCACATCTTATTTATTAAAGGGGAAGCTGGGTGATAGAATATTTCTTGAATCCATTGCAGGTTCGTTAATGGCAGCCCTTTGCGGTTTTGCAGGTGCATTAATTCCACTTCTTTCCTCTTTAATCATAAAAAATAATATAATTATACCCTTGGCATTTTCATACATATCACTGGGAGTTCTTGGACTGTTTATAAGCAAAACAACAGCCGGCAGTGCAAAATTATGGGTTTTAATTATGATTTTAATAGGCATAATAGTTACCGTCGCCGGATTTTATTTAAAGTTAATAGTTTAATCATTTTATACTATGTTGTACAGACATGCGTGGAGTCACCATGCAAAATATATGTATAAATATATTAATTTAATTAAATATATTATTGATTCTTAAAACTATCGAATATGGCAGGCATTTAATAAGTTACATAATTTTGTGCATATTATTATTTATTTAATAAAATTATATGTATTTATGCATGCAGGATCCTCGGCAAAAATATCGTTGAAGGTTGCATATGCCCTGGCCCTTGAACCACCACATACATCAGAATAACCACAGCTTCCACACAGTCCCTCCAAATTTTCGGGATTTCTTAAACGCCTTAAAATGTCATTATTCTGATAAATATGGACAATTGATTCTCTCTTGACATTTCCAAGAACAACCGGTAAAAATCCACTTGGATAAACATCACCGTTATGGGATACAAAAATAATTCCCTTACCGTCCCTGGTTTTTTCCATGTGCACGTGCGGTTTTCCATCAGGCAAGCCCAGAAGCTCATGGGTTTTTCTTATTAGTTCCCTGTAAAGTGATGTACCGTGATATGTTTCCTTTTCGTCTGCAATTCTTCTAAATATTGGAGATTCAACAGTTCTTACAGTCATATTGTATGATGTGATGTAGTAAAGCCAGTGGTTTACATCCTCATATTCCAGTGGGGTTAAATCCTCGAAATCTATTGATCTGCCGGTTTTTATAAGGAAAAATACCTCCCACACCCTTATATTATTAGTTATTAATAATTTAAGAATATCCGGGAGTTCCATTATATTCTTTTTTAGAACAACAGTATTTATTTGCACGGGCATTTTATGATTTCTGGCGGTATTAATTGCCTCCATTGTTTTATCAAACACCCAATCATACCCGCGCAGCCAGTTGTGTGTTTCCCTAAGTCCATCAAGGCTTAGTGATATTGAAAGTACATTGTATTTCTTAAGAAGTTCAAATGATTCATCATTAAGCCTTGCAGTGGCAGCGGGGCTGGCAGAAACTGGAATCTTATATTCATATGCTGTTCTAAGTATCTCCTCAAGCCCCTCCTTTTTAAGCATATCCCCGCCAGTTAAAATCAATATTGGATATGGTTTTCCAAAATTTCTAATGGATTTAACAAAATTAACTGATTGATCAACAGTCATCTCGTCTGGAAGCCTTGCCTCAATGGCTGATGCCCTGCAGTGTTTACATGCAAGATCACATGCCTTTGTTGTTTCATAAAAAACAAGTATTGGCTTGTTATTATAATTATACATAATTAATATATTTATTATTTATATATAATGAGAATGAAAAAACTGAAAGAATTTTAAAAAAAGTATAGGTTTTAATATAATTTATTTTCGAGTATTTAAATATTCATATACATTTTTGATCATTTCCCTCTGGTTTTCATGGCTTAAATTTTTCATGCAATCATTATAATCAAGCCACATATATCCTGAATGCTCCGCAGAAATCCTAATACTGGCATCATCATTTATTTCTGACAAAAACATTGTTACATGTTTTATTACCATATCATTTCCCCTTTGAAATTTGTAGCACATTGAATATGAAAATTTCCTATCAATATCATCAGGATTAATTTTAATTCCAGTTTCCTCAAATGTTTCCCGGATTGCAGCCTCAATTTCTGTCTCATTTTTTTCAATATGCCCCTTAGGGAAATCAAGCCACCCCTCAGATCTTTTTAAAAGCAAAAACTTTAAACTGGAATTTTTTTTATAAAGTATAATGCCGTAACTGTATTCATTAAGCTCCATGATTACTGATTGTTGTATCCCTTATATTGTTTGGCATTTTTAAATTTTAAATATAAATTAAACATACAAAATAAGTTAAAAATGTCAGATGAGAATCTTAATACTTTATTAATGGACAAAAATTTTATTAAACTAACAGGTCCACCGGAGGACTGGCTTAACTTCCTTTATACCGGAACATGGGGGTTCAGGGATAAACCAAGGTTAAAATCCATGTATAATAAAATAGATGTAAATTCAAGTGTTTTTTTGCTCCATTCGATGCATACCGAATATATAAATATGCCATATAAAATTAAAACAGGAATAATTGGCTTTGGATTCGCATCCGGTAAATATATTCTGGATAAATCAGATATAATTCCTGATTATGGAGATAATTTTAGACCCTTAAGATTGCAATTTTCAAAGGTTTATCTGTTTGGAGATATATGCGAGATTAAAATTAATGCATTTGAAAAAATTTTATCCTCAGGAATTAACGAGGCCGGATATTACATAGACGCACTTTTAAGGAATTCCATTTCATTCAATGATTTAAAGGACAATATGGTAAGCATACAGCCACAGGGTGCATTACAGGAGCTTGATAAAAAAAATAATGATGCAATTCTGGCAATATTATCAAAAAAATCAACGAAATTACTGGAATTTTCAAAATAAATATTACCTGGAATCATTTTAAAATAAAAGTATTAATTTATTTATATAAATTCCAAAAATCTATATTTGGTTATGTTTATACAAAATAATGAGACTTCTGGCAGAAATTTATCCATTCGTAAAAGAACATAATTTAAAATCAGAAATAGAAAACATGGAGGGCTTTGATGGATTTAACATACCTGATAATCCACTTGGTTATCCAAAAATACCGCCGATTCTAATAGGATACATGATACGGGAAAAATATTTTAAAAAGGATATAATTATAAATCAAGCTCTTAACAGCGTTGGTGAACTTTATGTACATTCAATTATAAAAGCTGCAAAAATGATTAAATCATCAATTGTTTTTACCATGGGTGATGAACCAAAATATGGAAAAAGATTAAATGAGATATCATCTGAAACCGCCGCATCAATTGCTGCTGAAAGTAATGTTAATGCGGGATTGATAATAAGTTTTTCCTACAGTTATGCAAAAATAAAGGAAAGAATGAAATCAAATGCATCATTTTATCTTGCCCTTAATCTTAAAAAACCGGAAATGCTTGAAAATTTAGATGCATCTAAAATAATTCCTTATATTATCATAAAAACAGAAAGAAATTCAGAAACCATAGGATCAATAAAACAGCCATACATAAATGAAAATTCATTAAAGGATTACTGTGATGCACTTGAATCTTATGGAATAAAAGCGGTTATTTTATCCACCCCGGGTGACAAAAAGGGGCTCATAAAAATTTTAAATGAGGTACAATAATTATAAACATTGATTCTGTATAAACTTTATAAGTATAGATTGCATCTATTATAGGATTTAGTATGGATAAATATGATTCATCACAGATACAAATACTGGAAGGTTTAAAGGCTGTCAGAAAGGTTCCTGGCATGTATATAGGTTCAACTGGGACAGAGGGCCTGCACCACATGGTTTATGAGGTAGTAGATAACTGTATAGACGAATCCATGGCAGGATTTGCATCCAATATAAATATTGTAATATATAGGGATGGATCAATATCTGTGGAGGATGATGGAAGGGGAATTCCTGTAGATATACATCCTAAGTATAACAGGCCGGGCCTGGAAATCGTTATGACAGAGCTTCATAGCGGTGCAAAATTTGATAAAAAGGTATATAAGGTTACCGGCGGCCTTCACGGTGTGGGAGTTCATGTGGTTAATGCACTTTCAGAATACTTAATTGCCCTTGTAAAAAAAGATGGTAAGATATACTATGAAAGATTTGAGAGGGGCATTCCTGTGTCAGGTCTGGTTACATTAACCCCTGATGAGGCAAAAAATGATGAAAATATTAAAGATATTGTTATAAAATATCCAGAACATGGAACAATAATAAAATTTTATCCTGATAAGGAAATATTTGACAGCACAGATTTTTCATACAGCGTCATAAGTGAAAGGATAATGGACCTTGCATTTCTTAATCCAAAAATTACAATTAATTTATCAGATTTTAGAACAAACAAATCAGAATCATTTCATTTCGATGGTGGCCTGGTAGAATATGTGCAGTATTTAAATCAGGGAAAGGAGGTAATAAATAAGGATCCAATACACTGCTATGAAGAATATAAAGATTACACCGTTGAATTCGCCATGCAGTATAATAACGATGTCCCTGAAATATCAGAAAGCTTTGTAAATAACATAAAAACACCGGAGGGCGGCACGCATCTTACAGGTTTTCATACCGGCGTCTCAAGGGCAATTATAGACTATGCAAAGAATAAAAATTTAATAAAGGGGGTTTCAGCGATTACCGGAGATGATACCAGGGAGGGTCTTGTATCAGTGCTGCATGTAAAGATGTACAATCCACAGTTTGAGGGACAGACCAAGGAAAAGCTTGGGAACAGTGCAGTTAAAAATATTGTTTCATCAATAACAGAAAAATACCTTAAGGAATACTTTGAATCATTTCCCCTTGTTGCTGAGGCCATTATAAGAAGGGTTCTTGCTGCATCAGCTGCAAGGGAGGCATCAAGAAAGGCCAAGGACCTTGTAAGGAGAAAAACTGCACTTGAGAGCGGAAGCCTTCCCGGTAAGCTTGCAGACTGCTCATCAGACGATTCAAAAATAACGGAAATATACATAGTTGAGGGTGACTCTGCAGGTGGATCTGCAAAGCAGGCAAGAAACAGGGAATTCCAGGCAATACTCCCATTGAGGGGTAAAATACTTAATGTCGAAAAGGCAAATGACAATAAGGCTCTTGAAAATGAGGAAATAAAAAATTTAATAACAGCCATAGGAACGAATATAAAGGATAAATTTGATATAAGGAATTTAAGGTATAATAAAATCATAATAATGACCGATGCGGATGTGGATGGTGCACATATAAGGACACTCCTGCTAACATTCTTTTACAGATTTATGAAGGATCTTATTGATCAGGGCCATGTATATTTTGCCCAGCCTCCATTATACAGAATTCAAAAGGGGAATGACATACACTATGTTTTCTTCGAGGATGAAAAGGATGATTTGATTAAAAAGCTTGGTGGCAATGTAATAATACAGAGATTTAAGGGTCTGGGTGAGATGAACCCGGAACAGCTCTGGGATACCACGATGAACCCTGAAACGAGGAAGCTTGTGCAGGTTACAATAGAGGATGCCTATTATGCAGATCAATTATTTAGCATATTAATGGGTGAAAAGGTGGAGCCCAGAAGAAAATTCATTGAGGAAAACGCAAAGTACGTAAAGAATCTTGACATATGAGGGTGAGATAAATGCTTGTAAAACCTATAGAGGAAGAAATTAAAACATCATATTTAGATTATGCAATGAGTGTCATAGTCAGCAGGGCAATACCTGATTTCAGGGATGGGTTGAAGCCTGTACAGCGTAGAATACTTTATTCCATGTACGAGCTGAATGTGACCCACGATAAACCATTCAAAAAATCTGCACGTATTGTTGGAGAAACCATGGGTAAGTATCATCCACATGGCGATATGGCAATATATGATGCACTGGCTCGAATGGCACAGGATTTTTCATTAAGATACACATTAATTGATGGGCAGGGTAACTTTGGATCAATAGACGGCGATTCCCCGGCTGCCATGAGGTATACAGAGGCAAGGCTCCAGAGAATTGCAGAGGATATGATGCAGGACATAGATAAGGATACTGTAGAATTCATGCCGAATTTTGACGGTTCATTAAGGGAACCATTATATTTTCCATCAAAGATACCACAGCTGCTGATTAATGGTACATCTGGAATAGCGGTGGGAATGGCCACAAACATGGTACCACATAATTTTAACGAGGTTGCAGATGCAATTATATATTCTGTTGATAATCCACAATGTTCTGTTAATGAACTTTTAGGTTTTATTAAGGGTCCGGATTTTCCCGGCGGTGGCATTGTTTACAAAAGCAGTGACATGCTTGACATATACAGAACCGGCCACGGAAAGGTCCTGTGCCAGGGAGAGATTTCAGAGGAGAAAAAGAAGATAATAATCACAAGCCTGCCATATGGTGTGAATAAGGCAGTTTATATTCAGAATGTGGCGGATCTTGTTAAAAATGATGTTATCAGCAATATATTGGATATTAAGGATGAAAGCGACAGGCATGGCATAAGGATAGTTATTAAGGTTAAGGACGATGATGAGAAAAAATTAACAATAAACCAGCTGCTGGAACACACACAGCTTGAAACATCAATAGGAGTTAACAATCTCGTGCTTTTGGATAACCAGCCGGTTACAATGAACCTGAAGGAAATGATAGACACTTTTATAAACTTCAGGCTGGAAATAATTAAAAAAAGGTCAATATTTGATTTAAATAGGTTAAGGGAAAGGGAACACATACTGACTGGATTAAGCATTGCACTTCAGAACATAGATAAAGTCATAGGAATAATTCGCGGTTCCGAAAATGTTGATACGGCACGGAACAGGCTGATGTCAGAAATAAATCTTTCAGAGAAACAGGCTGTGGCAATACTGGAAATGAGATTGCAGAGATTAACAGGTCTTGAAATTAAGAAGATAGAGGATGAATTAAAATCAATAAGGGAGAACATCATAAAATTAAATGAAATAATAAATAATGAGAACAAAAGAAGGGAGGTCCTAAAAAATGAAATGATTGAACTAAAAAGGCTTTATGGGGACAAAAGAAGGACAAAAATACTTGACCGTGAACTTGTTGAAAGAAATGATGAGGATCTGATTCCAAACGAGGAGTCAATTTTAATATTAAGCAATAACGGACTAATTAAAAGGGTGTCATCTGAGGAGTATAATACACAAAAGCGTGGTGGCAGGGGCATTGTGACTGTAACAAGGCGTGAGGATAGTGTGAGAAGCATACTGTCATGCATGTCGCATGACCTCCTTTATTTCTTTACAAACACCGGAAGGGTGCTCAGTGCAAAGGCATATACTATAGAGAAAAAATCCAGGACGGCAGTTGGGGTTTCCGGTTCAACATTCCTTAAGCTGCTTGACGGGGAGATAGTAAGGCAGATAATGAGGTCTCCTGAGGATAAAAAATCATTCCTTATAATAGTTACAAAAAATGGTTTTATTAAAAAAACACCTGTCAGGGAGATACTTAACATGCGGGAATCTGGTGTAAAAATCATTAATCTTGACAGGGATGATGAGGTGGTTTCAGTTTCAGATCTTGTTAAACCCTCCAAAATATTTATAGTTGCATCAAACAGCAAGGCTGCAATATTTTTAAGTGATGAGGTTTCATCCACAGGAAGAACATCAAGGGGCGTTAAATCAATGAAGTTAAACGGTGCCGAGGTAATAAATGCATTTCTCGTAAACGATGATGACACTGTACTAACAATTACTGAAAATGGAATGGGCAAGAGAACACAGGTATCTGAATTTACAGTACATCACCGTGGATCCAGTGGTAATCTTATATTTAGGGAAAGTGACCGTACCGGGTCTATAGTTACAGCGCTGCCTGTTAGGGATGGGGATGAGATATTAATTATAACAAAGAAGAGCAAAACAATAAGAATTAGTGCGGATGAAATTAGAATACTATCAAGGGTTACATCAGGTGTAAGATTAATAAATCTGGATGATGATGACTCAGTCATAGCCGCATCTGTTCTATAATTTATATTTTAATAAATTTATTATTAACCTTTTAATTGTGCATTTTACCATCTTTATAAAAAATAAACCAGAAATATTTATAAAATTAGTTACAATAACCACCAATGAAAGTTTCTATTATAGGTCTTGGCCATATTGGAAAGGCAGTTCTTGGTATTTTAAATGAAAACAAAAAATTATTTATGGAAAGGTATGGCAAAAGCATTGAGGTTATCTCTGTATCTGATTCAAAAAATACAGTATATGATAAAAATGGTCTCGATCTGGAAAAGGTTCTAATGTACAAGCAAAGGAACCAGCTTGGGGAACTGGCAGAAAATATAAAATTCGATGAGATTTATTCACTTGAATCAGATGTTATTGTTGATATGTCACCGGCCACAAAGGACGGAATTGCAGGAATGAAATTGTACACATCAGCCTTTGAATCGGGCAAAAATATTGTGACCTCAAATAAGGCCCCTCTGGCACTTCACTGGAAGGAGATTATGGAGGGTGCATATAAAAACAAGAAAAGAATACTTTTTGAATCTTCTGTTGGTGGTGGCACACCACTATTTAATTTAAATTCATACTGTTTAAAATCATCAAATATACTTGAATTTAAGGGTCAGGTAAGTTCAACAATAAATTTTGTATTATCACAGTTACTGGCCGGCCTGGATTTTAATGATGCTGTAAAAACTGCACAGAACATGGGGATTGCAGAAACCGATTACCATGACGATACCAATGGCCTTGACGGTGCCAGAAAAACGGTTATAATAGCCAATGCACTGCTAAATAAGGATTACACATTGAATGATGTGAAATATGATGGCATTGAAAACCTAAAAGATATTAATTACATGAAGGAATCAGGAAAAATATACCGTGTTTTATCACATATTAAAAATGAGAATGAAATTACAATAGAATCAAAAATTTTTGAGCTGGACAGAAAAGAAACACTTGCATGCCTGGATTCATTGTCAATGGGGTATCTGGAAAAAACAGATAACAATGATGATATAACAATCTTTGAAAAGCATGACGGCCCGCTTGAAACGGCGGCGCAGGTTGTTAATGACCTTCTCATAATATAAATTTTTTATATTGATTAAAAAAGGCAATCTAAATTGCCGCAGCCATTGCAGCGAATACACCTGTTATAAATAATAGCACAAACCATATAAATACCTGCATTATTACCAAAAGCAGTCCCCTCTCCATGCTTATTCTATAAATCTGCGAATAAACATATAAAAGAATAATAAATGTTATTAGAAAGGCAAGCAATGTCCCAAGAATGGGAATTGGAAAGAATAAAAGGCGAAGTCCTGCATAAACCACTATTATTATAATTGCTGTCATAATTGTTGAAATAACCGCATTGCCCAGTGTCGCGGTGGATCTCCTGGCCACTATTTTTGAGGCTATATACATTGGAATGGATATTATTACTATCATTATTAAGACCGCTATTAATGCAAGTATCAGGCTAAATATAATCATTAATTGGATATCATAATGTTATTATTTAAGACTTTGTCAGATTTATATTAAAATTATTATTTTTATCCTGAAATATTTAATGTTATTATTTGATAAAAACGCCTGTTAAAAATCATCAAAATAATATATTTTATAACAATTATAAGTTATGAAAGTTTCAATTATAGGTGTCGGCACAGTTGGTAGATCAATAGTAACTGGAGTTGCCAAATTAAAAAATTATGAGATTTTTCTTAGCTCTGGATCATATGAAAGGCTAAAATCATGGAATAACGGCAGATATAATATTTTTCAATCCAATTATGAAAATGCGAAAAATGGGGATATTATAATATTATCAGTAAAACCATCAAATGCGGTAAAAATTCTGGAGGAAATTAAAGATGTGGCAAATGGCAAGGTTATAATTTCAGTTATGGCAGGAATAACCATTAATTTAATAAATAAATATCTAGATAAATCGCCTGTTATCAGGGTTATGCCAAACATTCCCATGCTTGTCCAGAAATCAGTAAATGCCTTTTGTTATTATAATTTAGATGATGAAAACAAAAAAATAGTACTTGAAATATTATCGTCCTTTGGCACACCTGTTGAAATTAAGGAAGATTATATAGATGCAGTGACAGGTTTGAGTGGCAGTGGCCCTGGTTTTATCTCTGTAATGATAGATGCAATGATATCTGCTGGAGTCAGGCTTGGCATTCCAAAGGATACTGCTAAATATCTTACACTGGAAACATTTATTGGAACGGCAAGTCTGATCAGGGAATTAAAAATTTCACCTTCAGACTTAAGGGATGAGGTAATGACACCGGGGGGGACAACCGTTGCTGGCCTTTATTATCTTGAAAAAGGAAACATAAGAACCGCCATAGCGGATGCTGTTGAGGGTGCATATAAAAAATCTGAGGATTTTTCAAAAAATTATAAATAAAAATAAATTTAATAAAAATTTTTAAATAAAAATTTTTTTGGGTTATAAATCCTCCTCACCAAAGGCAAGTATTAGGAGTATAAAGCCCACGAAGGTAAAGAAGAATGATACCCAGCTGCCAATCTGATGAGGACCATCATTGGCATTGATTCTTGGGAACATGTCATAGTCCAGAAATGTCGGAATTGAAATTATAAGAAATACTATCCCAGTGTACATCAGGTATTTTGATCTCTTTTTCATCTTTTTAAACCATTCCATTGGTGATTCCGTCATAATATTGCACCCCCTAAAGCCGCAAAGGTAAATATGTAAAGCAGTATCGGCGTTATAATTGTCCTTCTTGATATCTTTCCATTGGTTGATTTATTATGGGCTATGGATATACCCAGAAGTATAATGGATATGAAGATGAATACCAGGGCTATTACCAGAAGTCCCTCCTCATATACACCGAAATTGCCAAATACGGGCGATATCATGGTGTAAGGCTGCTCATGGTAAAGTTTTCCCACAGGCTTTATGAGTATGGCATACAGTACAAATGGCACACTTCCAATCCAGTAGGCAATCATCGCATAATAATATAAATATAATGATTTTTTATCCATTTTACACCCTCTCCTTTATGGTTCTCTGCATTATCATAAATATTATGGCAGCGAACAAAAATAAATTTATTACCAGCGTTATGGCCCAGTACCTCTCATATGCGTATGGCTTCACCTGGGTGAAATACCACATTAGAGGATCAACGACCACAAGCTGGATTACACCAATTAAATAAATTATGTTCTTAGTTTGCATTTGCATCACCGTCCTTCTTTGCAAATCTCATGGCATATACTGGCAGGAATGAAATCAATGTTAGTGACCACCACAGGTATTCTGTTAGAAGCCTTGTCTGGGTAAGACCTGGCTGTGAGTATCCCCATATTGTCATAACTGCAAGTCCTAAAACTAAATAGACACCGAATGCTGTTATCCATGGCCTTTCAAGGACACCTTTTTTATGGTACCTGTCTATGAATGGTATTATCAGCATGAAAATTAATATGCCAATAATTAATGGTACACCACCGGTGCTTAACCCGTAACCTGCGACATCCATTAGCTTATATACAGGTGTAATGTACCAGTCAGGAACTGGAAAAGTACCATATGCAAGGGAACCGTATCCCAGTGTGAGTTTCTGTGGGAATGCAGCTGCGAATATTATGATTACACCTATGATTATTATTGCAGAGAATACTGCATATAAAAGATTTGTTGGGTACCATGGTATCATTTTTCCCTTTTCTGTTTTATCGTCATTTGCAAGGCCGGACCTTTCAAAGAGCATGAAATGCACCGCGAATATTGCAAGCATTAGCGTGGAAAAAACTGCAACGTGTAATGCCAATAGATGTGAGAATGTGGCTGTGGTTGTATAATTACCAACAAGTATCCCCTCAAGCCAGTTTATAAATGCACCAGGGAGTATTCTGCCAAGAACACTCCTCTGCATAAACAGCATTCCTATATGCAGGGCTGCCATTGCTATTGCAGTGTTTGCCAGCATATAACCGAGTATGGCAGTAAGTATTGTGAGCAAAAATAAAACGACACCGAGAATCCACTGCAGCCATCTCCATTTTCCACGGTATGATCCCACAAACCACTGCCTCATCATATGGAAGTATACAAGGCCTATCATCGCGTATGCCATGTACAGATGTGATGTTAATATAATATGGCCAAACGGAACATCATCTATTATGTATTCTGTTGCCCTGTAGGGGTCAACCTGGCTGTAATAAAAGAATATAATAATTCCTGTTACTATCTGATATATTAAAGCCGTTGCAACCCATGCACCGGTCCACTCATCTATTCTGTAACCTTTGGTTGTAACTGACCTGAATCCTATTTTATATGTACCTTCCGGCAGATCTTTTTCTTCTTCCATTATTTTCGTTAAATCATACTCATTTTTTTCATATTCAGCTTTTTCCATTTTTTACTCACCCTTTATGGAAGCCTGTGGAAATTACCCTTCCATGGTCCGGAATTGCTTACAACCACTGTTTTATATAAAACCACAGAGCCATTTACCTGATTTACATCAAAGCTGCTTGGAGCACCGGTCTCAATATTTGAAGGTGTATCCTTGTATGTATAAATTGTGCTGGGAATTGATTGTGTTGATGTTGGTATTGCGGTTCCGCCTGTTAGGTTTTCCTTTTTAACCTGCGGGCCATAGGTCTGGCCTCCGGGATACTGCAGGTGAGTTCTTATTACTGCATTTTTGGAGTTTATACCGTAGGCGAAAATATAACTTTCGGTAAAATCACTAGCACTAGGTTCTTTATTTGTGGCAAGCATTATCTGCGGTAATGAGTGGTTTGCCGGACTTGGTGCTGCTCCATTATTATATAAATTGCTGCCACCCCATACAGGGTTATACTGGCTTCCATGGCATTTGCAATATATAAGGCCATTGGTTGGCCACTCAAAAACACCAGTGCCGTTGGTCTTATATCCAACAAGCTGGGCCTCAAATGGTATGCTTTTTCCTGGATGATAATCAAGAAATGGTGGCACACACCCAAGATGCTGGCATATCCCACTTAATGCTATTATAGATATATCATTAACTGGATCATAAATAACACCTGTCATTGGAGCCTTTGAGGATGGGGACACTGGGGCAAAACCGCTTGTGGGCACTATGCTATCCTCAGGTGTTGTTATTTTAACACCCTTAATAGCTATCAGAAATGTCGGCTCATCCTGAAGTGGATAATTAAAAACCAAAATATTTGCACTGGTTGCCGTGGAAGACACGGCGTACTGTTCAACATTCGCAACCGTAATTGGATTTCCCTGCGGGTCCTCGAGTATGGCAAGTGGATAATTATCCATCACAGGAATTCCACGGTCCTTTGGAACAACATATCTCTCAAAGGAAAGCCCACCAACAAGAAGCGCGGCCACTGAGAGACCGGCACCCTTAAGAAAGGCCCTTCTTTCAGGCTCTGGAACTGCATTATTACCTTTGTTCATGATCAGTTTAATTATTGTTTATATAAATATTTTGTCATTAAAAAAATCAAATTATCAATATATAAAATAAAAATTACGTTTTTCATCTTATTATATTTATTTCCTTCTTATTATTACCTGTATTTGCTCTTAACTTTTACTTTTTCTATATAATTTTAATATCATTATATAATTTTTATATGTAGTACATAACAGAATTTTCATCATATTTTTCACGGTATTTTAAATAAAAATGAATAAAAAATATTTTTGAAAATCAATAAAATCAGGCATTTTTAATGGTTTTGGCGTTTAGAAATATTTAAATATTATCCATTAAATACAGTATTAGTGATCATTAATGTTTGATGCACCAATGGATTGGTTGATAATTATAGTTGTTGCCCTTATCATTTTCGGCGGCACAAAAAAGATACCTGAAATGGCCAGAAATCTTGGAAAGGCCACAGGGGAATATAAAAGAGGACAGATGGAGATAGAAAACGAATTAAAAAATAGCATGAATTCCTCTGCACCAAAGCCCGAGGGCCAGGTTGACTACATGAAAATTGCACAGGACCTTAACATAGACACAAACAATAAGACAATAGACCAGATAATAAAGGAGATAAATGAGAAATTAAACAGAACACCCGAAACAAAGACAAATTAATATGGACAACGAGTTAATTCAGTATTTCTTAAAATATTCCGATGAGATAAGATACAGGTTAATAAGAATCCTTGCTGTTTTTGGCGTATTTTTTGTAATTTTTGTGGTATTTCAAGTAAAATATATAATTTTTTTGGGCCACAGATTCCTTTTCATATATCCTGATCCGTATGATAATATTGGTGCACAGGCCCTATTACTGTTACGTGACCATATACTTCCAAGCGGTACAAAGCTGCTTATAATAAAGCCGGTGGATGGTGTGATGGCTGATTTTTACACATGTATTGCACTTGCAGTTATGATATCAATGCCGGTCATTATTTATCATGTGGCTAAATTTGTAACCCCCGCATTAAAGGAAAGCGAGGTTGCCCTTTTAAAATCCATAATAATTCCTGCATCATTATTATTTTTCGCAGGTGCATTTGTTGGTGTGTATTTCATTGCACCTGAACTCTTCAGAATATTTACCGCATTTGATGTTGGCCTTGGTGCATCGCCAACAGTAAGTGTTTCAAGCTTTACATCATTTTTATTCATGTACATAATTGCCTTTGGATTATCCTTTGAGATACCTGTTTTTATGACAGGTTTAAGCAGGTTTGGAATAGTTACAGCAAAAACCTGGAGGGAAAACTGGAGATATGCTGTCATAGGAGCTTTGGTTTATGGTATGATATTTTCTCCAGGGGTAACAGGATTTACAATGGTAATCATAGCAATACCAATGATTGCACTATATTTTGGTGGAATATACTTCGCAGAAAAGGCTGAAAAGAAATTTGAGAGCTCGGAAAATCCATCAGGCAGTGCCGACCAGTGAAAGACCCCTAATTACAATTTTTCCAGATATTCCATCCTTTATAACAACTCTGTCCCTTTCATGACTTATTGAGTTATAAATATCCTTAGGAATCTCTATTTTTATATCCTTATCTATTTTAAACGAATCCTTGTACTTAAAATCACTATTTATTTCATATGATGGTTTTTTTATAAGCTGGCACATATTGTCAGTGCATGGTCCCTGTTCAAGTGTAATTTTTAATAATAACACATTATTCTGTAAAATTTTTTTAATACCCTCACTTACCATTATTTTGCCGTTTCCTGCATCATACTCAAACATATATTAGCATATTTTTACATTATAAATACATTTTTATTTATATTGAAGTGTTGTACCAAATATTTTAATGCATTGTGCACAATATAGGGCAAAAATATATACATTATAATTAATTATATGTCATGGAATCAAAAAATCTTACAATAAATGAGTCGAGAATTCTCAGGGAGTTGATTAAAAATTCAAGACAGAATATTTCAGAAATATCAAGGAATTTAAATTTAAGCAGAAATACTGTTGCATTAATAATAAAAAAACTGGAAAATAGTGTGATAGAAAACTACACTGTAAATATAAAACAGAATACAGAAAGCAATTATATTATTGCCATTGTGAAAAGCCTTGACGGCATAAAAAAGGAATTATTAACAGAATATTTTGAGCTAACCAATGGAAAATATATGGTCATTTCATCGGATTCAAATTTTTTAAATAACCTGAATTATGATGAAATACATATTGCCAGGCATAGAGAGAGGGGGTCTGAAAATTTTAATATTGATCTTTACTGCGATTTCTGCGGTGGCAAAATAGTATCCATTCCAAAAACGTATGAGATAAACAGAAAAAAATATTACTTTTGCTGTGATACATGCAAGTCAACATTTATTAAAAGACAAAATGCACTGGAAAAATATTAAATTTTAGCATTATGCAATATAAATCGATTTATACTCTATATATATAATTAGATTATGGCAAATATAGATCCTGTATGCGGAATGAAGGTTGATAAAAAGATAGAGGCAGAATATAATGGGAAATCTTATTACTTTTGCTGTGAACACTGCAAGGATGAATTCCTTAAGAATCCAGTAAAGTATACAAGGTAATTTTAATGGCAATAGACCCTGTTTGTGGGATGTACGTTTCAGAGGATACTGATCTCTATCTTGATAAGGATGGAACAAGATATTACTTCTGCTCAACTGGCTGTCTTGAAAAATTTAGGGAGCCAGAAAGGGAGGAAAAATCGTTAAAAATTAGGTTAATTGTAGCCTGGTCATTTTCAATTCCCATATTAATACTAAATTATGCTCTAGTATCACCGTACAGGAATTACATACTGCTTTTGCTGGCACTGCCAGTACAGTTTTATTCCGGACTTGGCTTCTATCATGGTGCGTATGGGGCCATTAAAAATAGATCAGGAAACATGGATTTGCTGATAACTCTCGGAACATTAACGGCATTTATTTTTTCATTATTCATTACATTTGATGGTAATGTTTTTCCAGTTAAATACACATATTATGATGCATCAGTTTTTATTATCACATTGATACTAACAGGTGGTTATATAGAAAGCCTGACAAAGAGGGCAGCAAACTCATCTGCCCACAGGCTTTTGGAATTAATACCAGAAAGTGTCCATATGTATAGCAATGGTAATGTACATGATGTGGCCTATGAAAATATTAAAACAGGGGATGCCATTCTAATAAGACCCGGAGAGAATATTGCAGTGGACGGAACAATAATAAAGGGTACAACAGAGGTGGACGAATCAATGATAACCGGTGAACAGATGCCGGTACTAAAGCACGAAAATGACAATGTTTATTCAGGCACAAAAAATATAAATGGTAGCATAATTGTAAAAGTTAACGCGGTGGGCCCAAATTCAACTGTTAATAAACTGTATTCATTAATACAGATGGCAGCAATGGGAAGGGCAAAAATTCAGCGCATTGCCGATGTATTTTCATCGTATTTTGTTCCGGTTGTTATATCAGCAGCACTTGGCTCTTCAATATTCTGGTTTATTTATTTAAATCATGAGGGGGACCCCATATCCTTAATAATATCTGTCCTTGTTTTTGTTTCAGTTATAGTTATAGCGTGTCCATGTGCCATAGGACTTGCTGCACCAATTACGTTGCTAATATCATCAAATGAATCACTTGAAAATGGAATAATAATTAAAAATTCAAGTTCCATGGATCGTTTATCGCACATAAACATGGTAATCTTTGATAAAACTGGAACCCTAACAAATAACAGCCCAAATGTGTCATACATGAGGTATTATGGCGATAAGATGCTTGTCAACTCCATGTTAATTTCTATAGAACAGGCATCGAATCATCCGGCTGCACGTGCAATTGTTAATTACATTAAGGAACTCCCACATGACACCTATACAATTAATGATATAAAGGAGATACCGGGATTTGGCATTAAGGGTGCTTTTAATGGCCGTGAAATCTCTGTTACCAGGGATGGCAATTTTACCGTGCTAAATTACAATAACGAAAAACTTGCCGAAATAAAAATAGAATATAAATTAAGGGATAGTGCAAAAATCGCTGTTAAAAAGCTTATTAAAAATGGAATTGATGTTGCAATTGTAACCGGCGACAGCAAGGAGAATACAGTAAACATTGCACATGATCTTGATATCAATAAATATTATTATAATATCAAACCAGACCAGAAGGCAGAAATAGTAAAGAAGATGCAGAGGGATGGAAAATATGTAATGTTCGTTGGCGATGGCATAAATGATACAATTGCAATGGAGGCTGCCGACGTTGGTGTATCAATGTCCTCAGGTTCTGACATAACAAAAGAAAATGGTGATATTATACTATTAAAGGATGACCTAAAAAACGTTTATAATATGATTATCATTGGAAGAAAAACAATTAAAAAGGTAAGGCAGAACATAGGATGGGCAATTGGATATAACTCGGCACTTATACCTGTTGCGGCCGGCATACTTGTTCCACTCTTCGGGCTTTCCATATACTTTGTGCTTCCAATACTTGCAGCACTTGCAATGGGTATGAGTTCCACAACGGTTGTTTTAAATTCCCTAAGAATAAAGAAATCAATTAGAAGGTCAATAAGTTTATAAAAACAAAATAATTAACTTATACATGAAGATAAGCATAAATGCATTTGAAAATGGTAAAAGGATACCGGTAAGGTTTACGTGTGATGGCGATGACATATCCCCGGAAATACATGTTTCAGGTATACCGGAGGGGAAGCATTATATGATTATTATGAATGACCCTGATGCTCCTGTAGGACTATTTACCCACTGGATAATATACAATATACCGGCATCTGTGAATATACTGCATGAGGATATTGATAAAAATTCAATAACCGAGGATGGGTTTTATCAGGGTAAAAACGATTTTGGAAAAACTGGTTATGGAGGACCATGCCCACCAAAGGGCAATGGCCCGCACAGATATTTTTTCAACCTTTATGTTCAGGATAAAAGAATAGACAGGGACAAAATCTCTGTGGCTGAGGCATATAATACTGTAAAAAATAAGGAGAAGACAACATATATGGGTGTATATGAAAGATTATAATTTTTCAATATTTTCAAGAATCTCCTTTAATTTATCAAATGCCTCAGGGAAATCTGGTCTTGTAATGCATACCCTTAGATATGTTCCATTAACTCCAAATAATCTTGCGGGAACAGCACTAACCCCATTTTTCGCAAGGATATCGCTTAATTTATCTGAATCCATTTTTGTATATTCTGAATAATCAACGAAGGATACTGGAACATTTAGTGGCTTTATATTTTTATAGAATTTTAATTTCCCAATGTTATTAATTAATATCCTGTGATTTGAACTTACAATACCCCTGACAAATGATGCAATTTTATCATGATCCCTCAAGATCTTAACGCCTGCAGACACATTTATATATGAAACATTCTCCACCACAAGGCCCTTATAACCATATATGTCAAGTGCTGATTGCCTATCAGGGGCAATAATGTAACCAAGCTTAAGGTCATCCCCGGCATAAAACTTTGTAAATGTATTTATTAAATAACCTGAGTCATGCCTAAATTTATTCAGGTCAGAATAAAATTCATAAAATGTTTCATCTATAACGGCAGTTTTATAACCGCCTTTTAATTCAGGCATGGTACCTGTTGGATTGTTTGGAAGGCTTAATGCATATATCCCATCTTCACCCTTTTTATAACCATAAATTTCAGGTGTTTTATATATTAATTCATATTCTGGAACATTTACATTACAGGTTTTAAAACCCTTTCTCATTAAATCAAGCATTATTAATCCAAAGGCCTCTGTTGCACCATGCGTAATAACTATTCTATCAGGGTCAACATCATGCAAGCTGGCTATTTCATTTATAAAATCCTTTTCCGTATAATGGTCATTGATGTTAAAATATTTCTTTATGTCAAGAACACCAGACATGCCACTGTTGCTTAAATTATACCCTGCATGATGTGAATCCAGCCATAAACCTGTATCAAACGCCATTATCTGATATTACCAATGGCATATATATTTTTATTGAAGATGATTTTAAATTTTTATGCATAATATGTTTAAGCAATGATGCAATTATATCTAAAAATGGGAGTTAGAAATTACCTGCTATTTGGTTTGGTTTCCGGATTCATAGCCGCAATTTTTGAGGCCTCTGCATTTTATATTTTTGATGCATTATCTGGAATTAGTATCGGAATACAGTTTACCGATATAGGAATTAAACTCTTCCATTTTTATGGTATCACAGCCCAGGCATCTGGATTATTAATGCATTTTCTTGTTGGCACAGTTGTTGGATTTTTTGCAGCATTAATATCATTTTATATTAAACCCTTTAATATTTTTAACAGTCGCAAAGGATTTTTAATAGGCTTGCTGGCCGGATTTTTAATACTTATTCTTTTCAGCCTTCCGGTAAATATATTTTTATTGCATCTATATGTTTATGAAAATTATCATAAGGCATCCACACTGTTTTATTATTCCATGCATATATTTTTTGGCATGGTCTGGGGAATATTTCTGGGATTAATAAATAAAAAATATTTTCACAAATAAGCGATATAAATTATAATTATAATCGAATGGATATATTTTTATTTGAGTTTGTCATTAAATAAGCATGGATATAGTTGAAAAAATTGCCGGTGAGATTACAATTTCCGACAATCCTGGAATAACAATAAGAAAATGGCGTGAGGAATTTAACATATCACAGATGGAGCTATCAAGGTTTATGAATGTTTCCCCATCAGTTATCAGCGATTATGAATCAGGCAGAAGAAAATCACCAGGTGCATCATCAATAAAAAAAATTGTAAACGCCATGATAAGCATAGAGGAAAAGCGCGGTGGGCACATACTAAGAAGGTATAACAGCGGAATACCATCAGATGCCCTTCTCGATATAAAGGACTATGACCATGATATTTCATTAGAATATATTCTTCCCAAGATAAGGGGCAAATCATGCTCAAAGGCGGATTTAAAAAGAAATATAAGGGGTTATACAATGATTGACGGCATAAAGGCCATACTTCAGTTCTCATATGCTGAGTATACCAAACTTTATGGGTGGTCAAGCCAGAGAATAATCTTTATAACCGATGTTTCAATAGGGAGAAGCCCAATGATAGCCATAAGGGCTCACCCACTCAAACCGGCGGCAGTGGTTTATATAAAACCGGAAAATGTTGATGAGCTCGCAATTAAATTATCTGAAATAGAAAATATACCATTAATTAAAACTGATATGGATTATAAATCTATATCCGGGGTAATGAATTTGTTAAGATGAGAAAATTTTATTTATATACCAGTCAGGGTCAAATGGCATAATATCATCCATATTCTGGCCCGTGCCAACGAATAATATTGGTTTTTTTATTTCTGTAGATACGCTAATTACAGCGCCACCCTTTGCATCAGTGTCCAGTTTTGTAAGTATAATACCATCAAAGTTAATTTCTCTGGCAAATGTATTTGCCTGTTCTATAACGTCCTGGCCGATCATTGCATCAAGCACAAGAAGGGTTAAATCCGGCTTTGAAACCCTCTTTATCTTCTTCATTTCATCAAGGAGATTTTTATTGGTCTGCATTCTACCTGCAGAGTCTATTAAAACATAATCAAGCGACCTTGCCCTTGCGTGCTCTATGGCATCAAATGCAACAGATGCGGGGTCACTCTTAAAATCATGTTTTATTACCTCCACACCTATATTCTTACCCAGTATTGAGATCTGCTCTATGGCACCTGCCCTGAATGTATCGGATGCCGAGATAACAACCTTTTTTCCATTATTTTTCAGGTAATATGCAAGCTTTGCTATGGTTGTTGTCTTTCCGGTTCCATTTATACCAAGAAACAAAATTATATATGGTTTTTTACCCGGGTTAAGTATATCGAATCTATTTTGATTTTCAGATATTATTTCCTTAATAACATTCTTTAACTCATCCTCAACCGAATAAAAGTCAACCCTTCTTTTTAATTTCCCCATACGTTCCTTTAATTTTTCAGTAATCAGATCCGCGGAATCCAGGGAAACATCTGATTCAAGCAGGATTTCCATTATTTGATTATCAATTTCAGATCTTTTAATAACCCTCTGGTTACCTTCCTTTCCAGTATTTTCTTCATTTACCTGTTTTTCTGATGAAACATCGTTTTCAACAACTGAATTATTATCATTCTGTTTCGAAAATATTTCAGAAAACTTTTTCTTTAACTTGTCAAACATTAATTGCTTCCCCTTGCATTTTGTATTGCATATACAAGTGCATCATAATTGTTTTGAACCTTCTCCTTCTGTTCTATCAGGCTATTATAGGAATCATTTAGATTTTTTATATTTGCCTTCAAATCCTCAAGTGCATCCGCCCTATCCTTTTCTATATAAACATTTGATCCAACAGGAACAAGAATTTTATCTGTATTTAGTGTTGCCCTTGCAAAGAGGCCTGACCCTATTGATATTTTAACATCCTCTGACTTTTGATACTCATTATTTTCCAGTAAGGAGGCGGTTTCAGAGGTTTCCTGAAGTGTCTTTGCAATTATTTCAATCCGGCCATTTATATTTTCGATGAGATTTTTTAAATACTCAAGCTGGTCCAAAACATTTTCCTGATCTGCCATTTTTAATCACCAAACATTTTTTTATTCTCTATTAATGCATCTATAACTGGGATTGAATCACCGGATAAATAATTTATCAATGCACCACCACCTGTTGATACATAATCCATATATTTTCTAAATCCAAATCTATTTACTGCACTAATGGTATGTCCCCCACCCACTATTTTCATTGCACTGCTGTTTGAAATCTCATCAAGGATCTCCCTTGTTCCTATGGAATATTCATTTATTTCATACATTCCCATTGGGCCGTTTATAAATATATTTTTGGCCCTTTTAATATAATCCTTAAACTTTTCAATGCTGTTAAAACCTATATCTGCCAGAAGCTCATTATCAGGTACATTATCTTTCAATGTGATATTTTTTTGAGATGGATTTAGTATAAAATCATCAGGCAATATTATTTTTTCAGGATATTTTTCAATTAAATTTCTAGCCATGTCTATTAATTCCAAATAATTTTTATTATTATTTTTTATAAAGTCAATATTCCGTTTGCCTATGTTTTTTCCTGATGCAAGCAAAAATAAATTGGCTGCCACACCACCGTAAAGAATGTAATCAACTATGCCCTTTTCAAAAAATGACCTTGAAACCTTAACAGCATCTGATACCTTTGAACCGCCAAGAATTGCAATTTTTGGCCTTTGATTTGAATACTTAAACTTATCAAGCATTGATATTTCTCTTTCCATTAATCTTCCCGCAATCATTGGGCCGGATTTTTTAAAACCTATAAGGCTTGTATGTGGCCTGTGAACTGCACCAAATGCATCTATTATATAATAATCAAAGAGTTTTGAAAGATTTTTTACAATATGCGTATTCTCTATTATGTTAAAATTGTTGAAATTTATTGAAACCTCCTCACTGTAAAATCTTGTATTTTCAAGCATTATTATATCGCCCTTCTTCATTCTTGAAACTGCATAATCAACAGAACTCCCAAAGAGTGAGTCTATGAAAAGTATTTCCCTGCCCATTAATTTTGATAGATACCTGCTATGATATTTTAATGAGGTAAAATCATCATCCCCGGGTCTTCCCTGGTGTGCGGTTATGACGAGTTTTGAATCTGATAATTCATTTATCGTTTCAGAATATGAGTTGAGCCGTGAATCGTCCATAATTTCCTGCGTAATTGGGTTTATGGGTGAATTAATATCAATCCTTAGGTACACGCATTTATTATCAAAATCAAAGTCGTCCATGGTAAAGAATGGGTAATTATTCATGAATCGTAATTCCCATGTTGTAATAAAATTTTTTTATTTAATAAACGTATTTATGAAGCTATTATCCAGATAGATTTCTTTTTTATAATATATGTTTTTAAGATCTGTATCAAAAACCAAAAATCTCATTTTTACCCCACTCTTTAAAGCATCGATAAATTTATTCGAGAATTTTATATCACGATCAAAATTTGGTGCGAAGGATTTGGCATTGCTATTAAATATCAAAAATAAAACATATGCATCATATCCTTTATTAATAAGATTTATTAGTACATCCAGATGATGTGATGCCCTCTCACTTACCGCATCAGGAAACATTGCAACACCATAATTCACAAGGGTGCATGATTTAACCTCTATGTATGCATTATTGTATTTAAAGTCAATACGGCGATTTCCAACAACAACCTCTGAAATGTATCCCGGCCTTATAAAATTGGATGCGATTTTATTATGGAATCTTGAATCATTAAATGTGTATACATCACCATTTTTTATAAAAGTTACCGAGTAATCTGTTTTTTTCCCGTGGGCCTCACGGATAAAAATTTCATTTCCGGGATATAATAACTCCTCAAGCCTTCCTGGATCATGCAGGTGGGCAAGAATATTAGTATTATTCATATTTAATTCCATTAGAAATCTATTTATTCTTTTTACAAATATTGCTTTATAAATCTTCTCAAAACTCATAATAACAGTATTTTCATGAATGCCGATAAATGGACCTGTGCCATCCATAATATGACAATAATTAAAAGCATTTTAATTATTTTATTTTATACATATATAAATAAGCAAATTTATATACAACCTTGTGATATATATAATTGATATGATTAATAGAACCAGGAAATTAATTATTGCAATCATTGCGATAATAATAGCAGCCATATTTGTGGAAATGGCATTTAATCCAGCTGTAAATAATAATTCAAATTATATAAACGAAAAGGCAGTGGGGTCCAATAATGGTTATCTCATTAACGGTACAATTCAAAATGGTACGGTTACCCATGCATATATAAAAAACTATTCTATAAATTCCTCAAAAATAAACCATGCATATATAACAAATGCATCCTTAAATAATACATATGTTAGCAATGCAATGATAAAGTATTCATATATAAATAACTCAAGGTTAAATAATGTTACAATTATGAATGATGGTATTAACAATACAGTAATTTATAATGCAACGTTAATAGATGTTTCACTTAATAATGTAACCATATACAATGTTAGCATTATAAATACCAGTGCTGTAAATTCTTATATAAGAAATGCAACTATTAATCATGCAAGTCTGATTGCCTCGGTTCTTTTAAACTCCACCTTTAATAATGGTACAGCATCATATAGCATTCTGGTTAGTGTAAATCTAACAAAGGCAACAGTGAATTTAAATGATTTTACCTTTGTAATTAATTTTAATAACTTTTTTAATCAGGTTAATAATCAGCCGTCAACACCTGTTAAATCACCCACAGGCCCGGTTAAGATAGGTAATGGTCCTCAACCGGTAATACCATTACCTCCCATAAATCCCATAAATACCCCAAATAATCGTCCAGCACATCCATTATTATAATTTGTGTTTTATTTTTTCTTTATATTGTTTAACAAAAGCTGTCAATAAGGTTTTTAATTTTATTTTGTATAGAAAATTAGTTCTTTGAAGTGTTTATGCCTCCTTGTATATTTTAGAAAAATTAAATTATCAAATATTAAAAGACTCTTTATTCTTTAATATTCATCCTTATTTCTTATAGAACATTTACTATAATTATCATTATTAGTTTTTATTCAATGCTTTAATAGTCTTTATGAATCCAATATATTTATTATGGTTAATTACAGCCCTTATGGCTGTGGCAATGGCCTATGCAATCAACCTATCCAGAAGGGCAGATAACATCATGAATAAATTTTTTGTTTATTTAATTCTGGGTATGATGAACAGCATGCTCATTGCCCCAGTATTTTATTTTATATTTATATTATCGCTGTTAAAGACAATTGAGTTTTCAGTAATAATAATGATGCTGGAGGTGCTTCCATTTTTATTTAAATTTTTATCAGATCTTATGCAGAATTCAGGTTCTGTAAAAAAATCGTTTTTATTTTATTATACAATATTTTTTGTTATGTTTGATGAATTAATTATGAGTATAGATTTTAATCTAATTACTGCAAACAGTTACCTGCATTTTTTATTTTTACAACCTTTAAATGCAGTATTTCAGGCCGTATCAACGTACTGGTTTGTATTCCCAATGGCATTTGAGATGCTCATAACGTCTTTAATTTTAAAAAATTCTCTGAAAAAATTAGTATTTATTATTTTTGCAATGCAGTCTCTGGTAATGCTATTAATGCCAACTGCGATAAATAATTCTTTATATGCCGGGATTGCAGTTTATCTTTCCGGTGCCATAATGACCGGCTTTTTTATTTACATTTTTGAATATCTTTATAGAAAGCAATCCCTTCATAAAACAGAGGGAAAATACATTCTACAGCTTTTGGCAGCATATACATTAATGATGGCGGGGGTATTTATATGGCAGTACAGTAAAAACGTTTACCTGATTTCAGCCTCAATGATTATTGATATGATTGTTTATCTTAATGGTCTTTTAAGATACAATTTTGACGATAAACAATTTTTCTGGATTACAGCCAGAAGATGGTCAGTTTTGTATATGACCATGGTTTTTACATCAGAATTTTTCATGGGATTAACATTTGATGCCCAGTACTATGGTGCCGGCACGTATCTAATCTCAATGGGACTTGCCTCAATAGGCGGAAGCATCATAAACATTATCAGTGCCTCACTTTATGATTTTATCGTCTTTTTCGCTGATGTTGCACTTTCTCCATGGTTTTTAATAATGATGGGAATAGAAATGGGGTCACTTGTGGTATTTAAAATAAGGACAACAAAACAGATTGAAAATAAAATCAGGTTAATTCTGATGCTTCTTGCCTATGCACTTTACACTGTAATTGTTCCATCATTTTTAATTCCAAACAATTCAATGATTCCATTTATTGGTTGGACCATGGGAATAGGTTCTGGTGGTCCAGTTGCTCCATTATTAATCATACCAATGGTTTTAACATATGTTATAAGTGGCATATTATCATTATTGTTTGGGTCAAGACAGCTATGTTCGGTATTTTGTTCCGCACCTGTTATGTATCAGGGTACATTTTATGATTCAATGAAAAAATTCAACAGGCAGACAAAAACAAGCAGGGCAATTACACTAAATAATAAATCGGGCCAGAGACTTTATAAAACTGTTTCCTTGATTGTTTATGCCTCAATTGGAATTACAGCGGTTTTATCATTTCTGGATTCAATACACATAACATCATTTTATTTCTATGGTACGGATCCGGAATACATGCTTTACCTGTTTTATTTCGGTGTTGTCTGGTATATAGTTTTTATAACCATGCCCCTTCTTGGATCCTATGCGTGCATAAACACAGGATACTGTCACTGGGGTAACTTTAACAGGTTTGTTTCCAGATTCGGATTTTTTAAGTTAAAGGTCAGGGATTCAGATACCTGCCTTACATGTAAAACAAGGGATTGTGCAACAGCATGCCCTGTTGGAAATTCCTCCATGCCCGGCAGTTTTATAAAAACTGGTGCGTACAAGGATTCAAGGTGTGTAGGAATAGGCGACTGCATAGAGGCATGCCCACATGATAATATATTTGTATACGATGTTAGAAATTATTTAAGGGAAAGGCTTGGCGGTGAAAAAAAGAAAGATACCTCTGGTTCTAAAAAGGATAAACTAATTTAAAATATCTTTAAGATATACGGTGATTTATGTATAATTTAATTTATATTATTTTAACCGAAATAATAATGACACCACTTATTATATGGATAGTTGATTATATTACCAAAAAATCATCAGAATTTACGGTAACCGCGTATGTAATTTCATTAATATTTTTGGTAATGATGGCCAGCATGCTGGATGCCCTATTTTATTATGATATTAGCAGCAGGTCGTTTCTTAGTGTTATTATTGCGGTAAACATTGTAATGGATCCATCCACTATTGTTCTTCTGTATGCATTTATAAAAATAGCAAGGTCAAAATCTGTTAATTTTTCTAAAAAAACAATTGTAAATACAACAACACTGATTACATGGTCAGAGGTTTCAATGGCGATTTTTTTAAAATCCCTGGCAATTAATGGAGAGTTTATTTTTTCTGGAATTATAGACTATTTCTCATATTTTGGGGCATCTGTTACTTACATACTTTTCCTGATACCAATGGTTTCTGAGATGATTTTCTTTGTTTTTTATAATTTATCCGGCATAAAAAGATTAATAGGGTCCCTCTTACTTTTAATGCAGGTTGCAGACCCTGCAATGTTTAATGGTTATCTTGAAATACCGTTATTAATTGCTTATTCAATTATCATGTTTGCTGTGCTTTACCTTCTTGTAAGTTATGTATATAAGCACAGGCAATCCCTAAATTTAAATGCCCATAAAATGATTAAATATACAATAATTTTAATATCAATATCCGTTGCCGGAATAATAGAACCATTCATTATTACCGAACCTTTTGGGCTCTCATGGTTATTGCTTGCTGTGAGCATGCTTATTTCCATGTTTTTATACTTTCAAATAGTTCTAGGATACTTCGATTGAATATAATTTTATTAAACAAAATTTTTAATATTATCGAAATATAATTTATTCATGAAAATATCATACAATAATAGTTATGCAGCATTAAACAATTCTGGTGCCTATCTTCATGATTTGTATTTAAATGGCACGCCAATATTAATGCCATCCACAGACAATATTGATACCCATGGAGGTTCTGCAGTATTATTTCCATTTGGAAACAGAATAAGGGATGGGGAATATGAATATAAAAATCAATTGTATAAATTGCCTAAAAACGATGGCAATAATAGCATTCATGGATTGATAAGAGATTTCAATTTTGAATATGATGCAGATAATAAAAATGAAATAACCTTTTCAGGAATATTTCAGCATCCGGGTTACCCCGGGAGGGCTCAAATAAAAATAAATTATGTAATATCACAGAATAAATTCATAACAAATTTTTATGTAAAATCCCTTGACCTTCAGATACCTGTTGAGGTTGGCTTTCATCCCTATTTTTTGGTTTCTGGCAGGTACACTTTAAATTATAATGGAAAATTAAAAATGATGAATTACATGGATACATACTTTCCTGATGGGACATACACGGATTTTGATCTTAATGATCATGATTTATCATCTTACAGTCTGGATAATGCCTTTAAGTTACATGGTGATATAAAGTTAATTTATGATGACCATGAGATTAGAATTCATAGAAAAAATATGGATTACATTGTTTTATACAATGGAAGGTATGCATCAGGAAAATCTATTGCCATAGAACCAATGACGGGCGCTCCAGATGTTTACCATAATAAAATTGGATTAATAAATCTTAAAAAGGATGAAATTTTTGAATGCGGATATGAAATAGAATTATTGAAATAATTTTATTAAATTTATGATATCATATTATTGTATATTCTTTTGACGGCAATTAAATCCCTTAATTCCATTTCAGGTTTAAATGGTACCTCCTCATTATTCTTTACAGCGTCTATAAATTCACTTATTTCCCTTGTATAAACATCATATTTTTTAATATTCATTTTTCTGCCATTGAGGTATAAATCTCCGTAAACTGTCCTTATTTTTGTATCTATATCCCAGTCTGTTCTTGATTTTGGGTCCTCATAAAGTGATCCCTCAGATCCAATTACCTCAAATGCAGGTACCTGTGGTGATTCCATGTATGCCCATGAATAATACAGTAATCCCATGGCACCTGAAGAGAATAGAAATAGCGCAGATGTTGTATCCTCACCATTCAGGCTTGATCCCCCATGCATACTTTTTCCTATTATATTGTTATAATTACCACCAAATTCAAGCATTGTATTAATATAATGTATTCCACCATCTATCAATGATCCACCACCTATATATTCTGGCTGCTGCCTCCAGCCGGTTTTAGAATAAAATCTCTGGTCCCTAACTATTATGCTGTGAATCCTGCCGAGTTTTCCGCTTTTTATTATGTTTTTTGCCTCAACAACTGAAGGATCGAAAAAATACTGGTCTAGTACCATAAATTTAGTCCCATTCTTTTTTGCCTCCCTTATGATTTTAAGACCATCAGATGGATTTGTTGATATTGGTTTCTCCATTAGAAGATTTGCACCGGTTTTTAATGCCTTGATACCGAATTCAAGATGAAGGTTATGTGGAATAATTAAATCTATTATATCATATTTATTTTTCAATGCAGAATCATAATTTGAATAAACATTATTTATATTATATTTGGATTTTACAAAATTTATAACATCATTATCCCTTTCAACTATATCAATTTCAAGATTATTCAACCTATTAAGAGCGGATAGATGCATTTTTCCGAATCCCTTTACGCCCACCACAAGTATTTTCATAATTATAAAATTATAATAAAGATTATTAATTTTTTTATACATTGAAATATCTCATGCCAGCACAATGAGACTTACCATTTGCAATACACCAGAAATTCATTCAAATCATAATTCACCGGCCTTCCACAGAATAACCTGTAATTATATTATTACTGATATTAATTGCATTATAATTAATGCCCAATTAAAATATTTATATAAAATTTTAAAATGTGTATTCATGCAGCCACAAATCGAAATAGAAAAGCTAAAAAATTATGTCATGGAAAACCCATCATTCAGGATATATATAAATGGAAACAGCGTTGAACTGCATTTTATTCCGAATACACCTGAAGCCTCAATGCACTTTCCTGACGGAGTTCAGGTTGAACATATTATGTATGGGAATATTGAAGATGGTAATGTTGTTTTCTATAAATTTGTTACTATTAGCAGCAGGGGAAAAACAGAAACCGAAATACTTGATGATGATCCTGTCATGGAATGGATGAAATATATATAAAAAAATAGTATATTTTTTAAAATTGCGCATAGCAATCAACTTTTAATAATATATATAATTTCATACTTATAATTCGATGGAAATCTTTTTAAGTGTATAATCCCTTTATTAAGGGATAAGCATGCACGAAATAGATATAAATCTGCTTGTTGGCGGTCCCCAGGGAGGGGGTATAGACAGCTCAGCAAATATGATTAATATGGCATTTTCCCTGGCTGGATATTATATTTTTGGTGTTAGGGAATATCACTCAAATATAAAGGGAAGGCACAGTTATATTCATTTGAGAATTATGAGAAAGCGGCCCGGATCATTAAAATACCCGGTTGATATTATGGTGGCCCTAGACCCTGATACATTGTTTGAGCATATGCATGATGTTTCAAAAAACTCTAAGGTTATATATGATTCAGCATTTGAAAAATTTGATTTATCACAGGCAAGAATGATTTTACCAGATACCCTTGCAAGAATAAAGGAGGAATTATCAAAAAATAATCTTCCGTTAAATGCTGCTGGGGTTCTCGAATATTATCATTCGCATGGAATAAAAACCATTTCAATACCATTTGATAAGGTAATAAATGAAAATGTTCCGGAAGGGCCATCCACAAGGTATTATAATACACTTGGTGCAGGTGTCACCCTTGCACTTCTTGGCCTTGACATGGATCATGCAATCGCCGGAATAAAATATGCATTCAGGAAAAAGCCTGCAGTTATAGAACCCAATGTAAAAATTTTAAATGCTGCATATGACTTTGTGGATAAACTGGGAGAGAATATTGCCAATTTAGAAACGTATGAGGCAAAACCACGGATGCTGTTAAATGGTAATGATTCTGTTGCAATAGGTAAGCTCATGGGAGGTTTAAGATTCCAGACATACTATCCAATCACACCTGCAAGTGATGAAAGCAATCTGCTGGAAAACCATGAGGAAATAGAGTATTTATCAGAGGAGGCGGAAAATCTTAGAAAGGGAGGCCTTGTTGTTGTCCAGACCGAGGATGAGCTTGCCGCTGTAAATATGGCAAATGGCGCGGCACTCACCGGTGCAAGAAGTGCCACTGCAACTTCGGGCCCTGGATTCTCCCTAATGGCAGAGGGTATATCATTTGCTGGCATGACAGAAATTCCAGTGGTTATAACATTTTATCAGCGTGGTGGCCCATCAACAGGCCTCCCAACAAGAAATGGTCAGGCAGATCTGGATTTTGCCCTCAACACCGGCCATGGAGAATTTCCGAAAATAGTGTTATCATCAGGAGATATGGAGGAATGCATATATGATGCAATGAAGGCATTAAATTATGCCCAGAAATACCAGTTACCAGTAATACATTTAATTGATAAAACCCTCGCAAATACCATGGATCTTGTCCCAGAAATAGATGTTAAAAAGGTAAAAATTGAGATTCCAGAGTATAATAATGATGAAAATAACTATAAAAGGTACTCTCTTAATACCAGTAATGGTGTATCACCATACGGTGTATTTGGCAGGGATGTTTTCTGGATGACCGGCGATGAACATGATGAACTTGGCCATGTTACAGAGGACCCTGAGATCAGGGATAAAATGATGGAGAAGAGGATGAAAAAGCTTGAGACTGCTGCAATGGAAATACCATTGGAGGATAAGGCAGTGCTCTACGGTAATAAGGAAGCAGATTTAACTTTTGTTACATGGGGGAGCCAGAAAACATTGATTATGGATTTAATAGATGAATTAAAGAAGGAGAATATTAATGCAAACATGCTTTACTTAAAAATGTTTGAGCCGTTCCCATCAGAATTTGTTGAGAGCATACTGGGTAAATCAAAAACTGTTATAGATGTTGAGAGCAACATGACAGCACAGGCGGCAAAGGCAATAAGGTTAAATACCGGTATAAAAATAGATAATTATATTTTAAAGTATAATGGCAGGCACATGACCATAGATGAGGTATTAACTGCCACAAAGAATATTATTGATGGAAAATCAAAAATGGAGGTCCTGAAAAACGGATCATAAAGGTGGTAAAAATGCAGAAAACAGTATATAATAAGGGAAGTTATAATTTTAGGAATAATGTAACGATAGACTGGTGCCCGGGATGCGGTGATTTCGCAATAGTTACCGCAGTAACACAGGCACTTAGCAAAATGGATATGGACCCAACAAAGGTTGTTGCCATATCCGGTATAGGATGTTCCGGAAAAACACCGCATTATCTTAATATAGCAGGTGCCCACACACTGCATGGAAGGGCGATACCGTATGCAGTTGGCGTTAAGCTTGCAAATCCAGATCTTAATGTACTGGTAATGGGCGGTGATGGTGATATGCTTGGAATAGGGGCAGGCCATTTCGTTGCCGAGGGGAGAAGAAACTCAGGAATAGTTGTGCTCCTGTACAACAATGCTGTTTACGGTTTAACAAAGGGCCAGGCCGCACCAACCATGCCGCTTGGAGAAAAGGTAAAGAGCATACCAAGACCAAGCATACTAGGTAAAATAAATCCTTCCGCGCTTGCACTGGCATCTGGATATACCTTTGTGGCACGTGCCTTCTCATCTGAAATAGCCCAGCTTTCAGATATAATAATAAAGGCACTTAACCATAAGGGTTCATCAATGATAGAGGTACTGCAGCCATGCCCAACATACAATGATGTTAACACACTTGACTGGTACAGGAAGAGGGTTTACAAGCTTGAAAATGATAAGTCGTGGGACCCAGAGGTTAATTCCGCTGAGGAGGATGAGGAAAAATTCAGCAGGGCCTATGAAACTGCAATGACATGGGGAGATAAAATACCAATAGGAATATTATATAAGAATAATATAATACCGCCATTCACAGAGAGGTTAACATCAATAGTTCCGGATTATTTCAAATATCCACCGGCAAATCAGGACATATGCGATAAAAATGGCTATACGCTGGTTGATCCATTTAAAACATTTAACGAGAAGGTTATTGACTAACCTTCTTCTCCTTTAATTCATTTAAATATTTTTCTATATACTCAAGATCAATGTTTAATGTATTTTCTGTTTCCTTAAGCCATAAAAGACCGCCGGCAGAGTCAACCACCTGACCTGCAAACTTCATATTGCCAACAAGGTTTTTCCAGTTAAATGGTATTTTGGATATTATAGATAAATACATTTTGCCGTCGGATTTTCTTACATGCAGCTTTCCATTAAATAGGTCTCCTTTTTTATAAAATATTTCGGTGGCAAATGGCTTTTCTCCTGGTTTTCTTGAAACGTCCTTAACATCTGTTACCTCAACACCCTTCATGAGATTTTTTAGATCATCCATTTAAAATCCCCTCGACCTCAGGTAATTTGTGGCTATTTTGCCAAGACCCAGCTGTTCTGGCGTGTACCCAAATGAAAGGCCTATAAGCTGTGTTATATACAGTGTTGGCATTGTCCATTTCTGATTGAATCTGTCCATTATTTTAAGCTGCGTGGCATCAAGCTGCAGATGGCACAGTGAGCAGGGGTGTACCAGCATTTCAGCTCCGTTACCCTTTGCATTTGTGAATATATTATTTGCCATTTTTAATCCAACATCTGGATTGCTTCCCATGAGTGGAAATCCACAGCATGCAGCCTTCATTGGAAATGCCACAGGTGTTGCTCCTGTTGCGGCAACAAGATCCATTACACTGTGCGGGTTGTGTGCCGGCTCAAAACCCATCACACTGCTGGGTCTCAGAAGCTGGCATCCGTAGTATGTTCCAACCTTAATGCCCGTGAGCGGTTTCTTTACATGGCTTTTTATGTTATCTATGCCAACATCCTGAATAAGAACCCATATAAAATGTTCGGAATCCACCCCACCTTCATATTTTATGTTGGCCCGGCCAAGGCGTTCATCAACATTTTCCCTTAATTCTGGATCCTTTTCATACTTATCAGCTGCTATTCTGTGGCTGTTAAGGCATACACTGCATGGTGTTGCCATTTTATCATATCCCATATTTTTTACCTTGTTAAGATTCCTGAGATTAAGTGCGGTATGTATTTCCTCACTTTTATCATCCATAAACCCTCCACCACAGCAGTTCCAGTCCTCAACCTCAACTAGCTCAAGGTTTAAATCCTTTGCAATAAGCTGGGTTGCAATATCAACATCCTTTGCTATTCCATGGGATGCACATCCCGGATAGTATGCCACCTTCATTTTTTATCACCCATTATCTTTTTTATTTCATCTATATTTTTTACATCATTATCCTTTGCAAGTGCGTATTTTAATTTTCCCTCCTTTCTCATATAATTTATATCCTTAATTGCCTCTCCAAAACCAAAAGTTTTTAGGTATAATGTTGATTCCTTTATTTTTCCCGTATTGTTAATAAGATCAAATACTGTGTCATCATGCTTTCTCGCCATCTCTGTAACCTCTGTATTGCCCTTATATTCATTAAGGTATGATTTTGTTTTTTTAATTGCAATTACGGGTTGCACATCCTGTGGGCACACCTCATAGCACATATAGCATGATGTGCACCTCCATGCACTGTCCATAAGTATATTTATTCTCTCCTCCGTCTTTGTATCCCTGCCATCAGCAATAAACCTGTAACCCTTTGCATGTGCGGCAGGTCCCAGAAATTTTTCATCCATTCTTACGGAGGGACAGGCAGAAACACACAGGCCGCACCATATGCATTCCTGGAACTTCCACACCTCCTTCTGCTCTGATGGGGTCATCCTCTGCTCATTTTCACCTGCTATTACAGATTCATCTGCATAAAGTCTTGGCATTACCTTATACATTCTATCATAAAATGTGTCAATGTCCGGTATTAAATCCCTAATACCTTTATAATAATCCATTGCCTCAAGATTAATTTCATTATTTTCGTCCATCACATCAAATGCCATGGTTCTGCATGCAAGTCTTGGAAAACCATTAATCTTCATGGCACAGCTCCCACACACTGCCATATGGCACGAGGCCCTGTATGCAAGTGCAGGATCCTGCTCAGTTTTTATACGCCTCAACACCTCAGTCATCTGTGTATATCTATCGGCCCTTACCTTGTATGTCTTCCAGTAAGGATCATTTTTACCGTCGTATTTTTTAATATTTACGGTTATTTCCTTTTCCTCCACCATATCAATACACCCTCGGTTCCGGTTTCCATTTGGTTACTATAACCGGCTTATACTTTATTTCTATATCATTATCTGCAAGATATGCCAATGTGTGCTTCATCCAGTTCGTATCATCCCTTTCTGGGAAATCATCCCTGAAATGTGCACCCCGGGTTTCTGTCCTGTTAAGAGCTGCAGACGCTATGGCCAGAGATACATCTATCATATTTCTTGTTTCAAGTGCATTGAAGACCTCTGTATTGTAATTTGTTGTTTTATCAGTTACGTACATATTCAATGACCTTTCCTTTAATTTTTTAATGCTCCTCACAGCATCCTCAAGCTTATTTTTATCCCTGAATATGCCAACGTTTTCCCACATAATGTCCCTAAGCTCGTTCAGGAGCGTGCCAAAATGCTCTCCATTTTCCCTCTTAATGTATTTATATGCATTATCAAGTATTTTATCTGTACCATCTGATGCCTCGACATTTTTATGATTCTTCAGGAATTCAACCATTGTATTGCCTGTTTCCCTGCCATATACAAGAGTTTCAAGAAGTGAGTTGGAACCAAGCCTGTTTGCACCGTGAACAGATACACATGCAGCCTCGCCTGCAGCAAAAAGTCCATTGAGGTCTGAATTTGCCCCTGTTATATCAACGTCAATACCTCCCATAAAGTAATGCTGTGCAGGTCTGACAGGTATCATTTCCTCGGTTGCGTCAACCCCTGCAAACGTTTTTGCAGCATCATATGCAAGGCTTAACCTGTCCATAATATATTCCTTGCCAAGGTGTGTTAAATCCAGCCCGAGATAGCCACCCTCAAAACCCCTGCCCTCACGCATCTCAATGGTCATAGATCTTGATACAATATCCCTGGGTGCGAGGTCAAATTTATGGGGTGCATATTTGGCCATAAACCTCTCACCCTTATTATTCTTTAATATTCCACCCTCGGCCCTTGCGGCCTCACTTATTAATATATCAGAGGGATACAGCCCAGTGGGATGAAACTGCACGAATTCTGGATCCTTTAATGGAACGCCCGATCTCAATGCAATGCCGTATCCATCACCGGTATTTATATAACTGTTTGTTGTATGCTTATATATCATGCCAAGACCGCCAGAGGCTATTAAAAGTGCCCTTGCCTTAAGGTATATTGGATCCATATTTTTCATCTGCATTGCAACAAGTCCGTTTACATTATTACCATTTTTTACAATATCTAAAACATAATACTCCGGATAAAAATCTATATTATTAAATCCAGATGCATGCTCAAAGAGAGTATGCAATAATGCCATTCCTGTTTTATCAGCAACAAATCTGGTTCTTGGATATGTCTGCCCACCAAAATATCTCAGGGCTATTCTGCCATCAGGCTGCCTGTTGAATGGTGCACCCCATAGATCAAGAAGATTGATTATTTCCCCAGATTTCTGTGAAAGTAATTCTGCAGCATTTTGATCCACAAGATAATCACCACCCTTAACCTCATCATAGGACATAAAATCAGGGTCATCATTTGGGTCTGAATTGCCCTTTATGTACGCAGCTATTCCACCCTCTGCAGCTGCGGAATGAGACCTTGTCGGAAAAACTTTAGAAACCACGGCAACGGTAAACCCATGTTCGGCCACCGTGTTTGCCGCCATAAGGCCAGCCAAACCGCCTCCTAGAATTACAGCATCATATTCTTTTTTTTCCATTAAATAATCACCTATATATAGTTTATACTATGGTATAATTACATAAAATATAAGATTTTGTTTTTAAACCTTAGAAAAAACAATTTTAGGATTTAAAGCATAAAATTATGAAGAAAAACGTTTCAACGTAACCGTATTGAATATAAATGTTTAGGACAATGAAAGAAAAATATAAAAAACCAAAATTTTTATGCAGGGTGTTTTATTATAAAATAATTGTTAATATCATACTTTTATAAATTTATATTATTATATAACAAATTTTAAATCTAAATTCAAGAACAAACTGCTTGAATATTCAATAAATGTTATAATTTATAACAACTTATGAAACTTAATATTAACCTTTGAATAATTATTATTGTTGTGCTCCATAAAATTATATTTATATAATTTACATTATAATGTTCATTATTTTTATAAATAATGAGGTCATTGCTAATACACAGCCTCTGTTAGATTATAATCAACAACAGGCACTCCAAAACTGGATAAACTTTTAAATTTAAACATCTCATCATATTTTTCTTGCGGTGTCATTGGCTTATCTTTAAGCGCACTCAGGAAGCGTTCATTTTCTGAAAGTTCAGATAAATAAATCATATCACCATGTGTAAAATTAATTTTTTTAAGATAATTAACAGTATTATTTATATGACCCTGAGAATGTTTTTTACCTCCGGCGCCTATTAAAATTATAATTCCAATATTTATCCCGGCATCTTTAACAGTGTTTATAAAATTTATGGATTCATTTATGTCTATTTTTTTATTTAAAATGTTCAGTACATCTGGATCCCCACTTTCAAGACCAACATAAACTCTTTTCATACCAAGTTCCCTCATTCTGACAAAATCCTCAAATTTTTTGGTCTTAAGTGTTGTGAATACATCCATAAAAGAGTAAATTCCAAGATTAAAATTACTATGAATTAAATCTAAATATTCGAAAAGCCTGTCTGACCCTATATTTATGGCATTTGCATCACCAAGGAATATTGATCTTCTGGACGTTATGGAACTGCCAAAATATTCCTTTAATGCATTTATCTCGGATTCTATGTCTTTTAGGTGTAAAACATTATATTTATCATTTTGGTAAAGATCACAGAACGTACATTTATTCCATGGGCATCCAGATGTTATCTTTAAATAAATCGATAAATACTGGTCAGGTGGCACTATTGGTATAAAATTGCCGTATATTTTAATTAATTTCTCTGCGTCATCCTGTAAAAATTCATAATTTACATGTTCCGGTATATATGTATAATTTCTCGCATAGGAATAAAACTCATTGACTATTTTTTTTGCCTCATTAATCCCAAGCCGCTCCACCATTCTTCTTCCGTTTATAATATAATTCTTAATGAATATATTCTGCAGGCTCCTTCTAACGGTAAATCCATTATATGAATAAAACATTATTCTGTAATTATTATCCATTACCATTATTCTGGAATTTTCTGCTATTTTTATTGAACCATCTGCCTGAATATATGTCATGTTTATGCCTAACTATTGTTAAATATATCATCTATTAATTCCTTATGCTTGCTTTTATACTCATCCTTATCAAAATGCCTGTAAAGGTATATTAAAAATGCTATTAAAAATACACCTGGAATCCACATATAAAATGAGCTGTAT